>JARPAQ010000034.1 GCA_029460375.1 Nitrososphaerota archaeon
AGATGCGTATGGTGAAGCAGACCCGGACACACTGCAGCAAATGCAATAAACACACTATTCACACTATATCTATCTACAAGAGGGGCAAAGAAAGAAAATCTGCTCTCGGTGCACGACGCCACGCTGAAGATCGTAAGGGATACGGTGGCCAGAAGTTCCCTGAACTAAAGAGAAAAGCCAAGACAACTAAGAAGCAGACTCTGAAGCTTAAATGCAAGGAGTGCGGCTACCAGCTGATAAAACCTGGCATAAGATTAAGAAAGCTCGAAATAACCCAGTAGGAGACAGAGAAATTGAAGAAGGAACGAATATCCATACCTCAACCGCAAAGCACCTTCCTCCTAGTTAAATGCCCAAAATGCGAAAACGAGCAGATAGTCTACTCTATGACAAACACCGATATAGAATGCAAGGTGTGCGAAAACAAGATAGCGGAGAAGACTGGGGGAAAAGCCAAGATTAACGCTGTAATACTCCGAAGACTCGACTGAACTATCTAAAGGAAAAAGAATGAAACCCTTAATGAGGAAATGCAAGGCTTGCAACACCTATACCTTTGAAACTGTCTGCCCTAAATGCAGCAGTGAAACAACAACTCCTCATCCACCGAAGTTTTCACCAGACGATCGGTACGCCCGCTACCGTATTTCTGATAGATACAAAACCAAAGAATAGAAGAATTCGTTCTCAGACTGGAATGGCTCAGGAATCACTTAACGATCTCGTAAACGATGACCCCTGCGAATATTCCATCCCGATGCTCAGCCAAGCTCGAAGACATAAATGCCAGTCTAAGCGGACCCGAGCCATCTTCAGGATATTTCAAATCATAAATGTATAAAGATCTGAGCCCCCTCTCATACTCAGTCTTTTCAGAAAATTGTAACCCCTGTTCCCCGAATTCTGCGTAGCCGGCAAAGCTGAACGGCATCATCTTGCCTAGAAATGTGTTCTGCCAGAAGTAGGGAGTGGGTGTAAACGCATCCTCCTCTAAGAAGAGGTTTTCATCAAGCCCGCCTATCCTTATGAACCACTGCTTCTTACTTTCATCTCCAGATGTGCCCAGTAGTAAAAACTGTTGACCGTTTTGGGTGAACGCCTGGCCCACCACATAGATTACCACATAATCCGCCTTCAACTGTTTCAGAATCTCCATGCTTTGAGATTCCTCAGACATGAACATTCTACCAAGCTGAGATATTCGGGTCGAGTTTATTGTAGCATTATCAGCTAGGCTAGTCCTATTCCCCATAACCGCTATCCAGTAACCGTAATCCCACCACGCTGCAAAGACTGTTTGCTTCCCATCCGGCTGGAACGGAGGGGTGTTGTACCTCATCCAAGAAAGAGCTTCTCGCCAGTCTGGTATACTTGCCCTGAAATTGGTTGTAGAGCTTGCTATGCTTACGGGGGTATCGGCGGTTTCAAGCCAGTTTATTCGTGTTGGAGCAGCTACGGGGAATGAAATGATCACTATCATAAAGATACCGTATGCAAACTTCACCTCGCTTCTAGTTTCATTAAGACGAAACTTCTTCTTAACTGAGGAAACTGTGGGAGGCCTAACTATCGCCGAAGTGAGCTCATGCAGACCTATACCCGCTAGCATAGCGAACGCTATAGATGAATAGATCATAAGCCGGGCAAAAGAGGCGGATACGTATATGGCGCTCAAAGCTAGTATGAGTGTATACCCCGCCGCTATGCTACGTTTACGCACCATCATAACAGCGCCGAATCCAGCGATGAAGAGCAACGCAAAGTATGATGATAGATAATCAGCCCCTGTTGGAGTCTGGTGTTCTGCGACAGACTCTACAAGAGGATCTATGGATCTGAGAAACGGATTTATTACAGTCTGATACCTTCCGCTGAGGCTTGATACAGCTCCCATGCTTACTATAACCATGGCGATAAGTGCAAAGACGAACGCGGCCTTGACCAGAGATCTAAAGTATATTCTAGAATCTACCGTATTCTTGATCCCGTATGCTATAACGGCGAATAGGAGACCCCCCAACATCGCTAAACCTGCAGGCCCCGATATTATCGCAGGTCCAGGGCGAGGAAAGATGGCGCTAAAGATAAGGGTGAAAGCTACGAATACACTCCCTAGGTATACTGTCCTTCGTAGATCGACCTTCAGGAAGGGTGTCAGAAAGAGTAGCGCTCCGAAGACAGCGGTAAAGTACATAGAACCCCCCCAAGCTGTATTTGCAATTCCTAGAAGTATGCCTGATACAGATGCGCGTAGGACAAGCCCGATTCTGGAAGTTTTTTCATCATAGATGGTGAGAAAGAAGTAGCTCCCCAGTATAACAAGGAAGAGTGCAAGAGGCTCCGATTTGTACCAACCTAGGGCTCCCCTCTGAATTATGGGTGGTGAAAAAGCGATAACCAGAGCGGCCAGTAGACCTGCCGAAGCGCTGCTTATCCTCTTTACCAGCAGATACATAGCTATGGTGGTAAACGCTCCGATGAAAACGGGAAACAGGACGATGAAGTCGTATAGCGAGATGACGAGTCCGAATATGCTTGTTGCGATGATGTATAGTATGGCTCCTGTAAATTGAAGGCCGGTTTGGGAGGTAGCCGCGACTTCACGGCCGTTAGGGAACCATGTCATATTATCTGTCCAAGTGAAGTAGTCGAGCATTCCGAGTATGCCTTTCTCATTAAAGCTCTGTACGATGTAGTCTGTAGCGTAGTAGTCAAAGTAGGGATCGAATTCGTGTATGTAGAACCCGTATTTGGCTGGGTATATTCTCATTATTATTGCGCTTGCAAATATCGCGACCAATGCTAGAGTTATGATAACGGTGCTTCTCTTTACTCTTGGTCTCTGAAAGGCTTTTGAAATCAATGTGTAAATTTGGCTCGGCAGCTCCATGTTTTCACCGTCTGGTACGGGGTGAAGAATAGCTAGTGTTTAAAAGCTTCTCTAAGATTATCTGGCTTGGGTTCGTTTAATCCTCTACCTGAATGACGGTAAGACTTCGTCAATATACTTTCTCAACTTCTTAAAATCCCTGTCACCAATATTCCAGAGGAGGACATAATACTCGCAGCCAGCATCCTTGAATGCTCCCATCCTTTTCTGAAGGGTGTCCAGACTATGGGACTCGTTGTCAAACAAGGAGAATGTCATTTTATTTTTTCCCCTGCTCTTCATATGCTTGAGCAGATTCGTCTTTGCCTCTGCATATTCTTCAGGAGAGATGTGAACCGGTATCCATCCTTCACCATATTTAGCGGCCAGTTTTAGCATATAGTTGCTGAAGCTTCCGAACCACAGAGGTGGATGAGGTTTCTGGATAGGTTTAGGCTCAAGGACAGCTCCTCTAGCAGAATAGTATTTGCCTTCAAAGTCGACCTTGTCTTCAGTCCAGAGCTTCAGTATGAGCCGTAAGCCTTCATGGGTCTTCGCTACTCTGGTGGCGTCGTCATTCCAGACGCTGTACCCTTCGAATTCAGGCCTATGCCAACCTGCACCTACGCCGAGTATTACTCTTCCTTCTGAAAGTATGTCGGTTGTTGCGACCATCTTGGCGAGCATAGCGGGTGGTCTGAACGGGATGGGGGTGACTACAGTTCCTAGGCGTATTTTAGAGGTTACTGCGGCTAGGTGTGATAGGAGTATCCAAGCGTCGAGCTGGGCGTTGTCGTATGGTGTCATGTAGTGATCCCAGACCCAGATGGAGTCAAACCCCATATCTTCAGCAGTCTTTGCAGCGTCTACCAGCAACTCTCGTCTGCAATTATCTCCTCTCACAGGCAGGGCAAGACCGAACTTCAATCTCTCAAATATCCCTTACCCTGTAGACAATATCTGTATTGCGGTGGTGGCGTTTCAATATCTGTAGTTTGCATTAAATCCTTATCAACTCTCGGAATCCCAGATTGAACAGTATACTTGGAGGAGATTAAGATGGAAACACAGAGGGCGAAGAAGCCACGTATACTCTTTATCCCTATAGGCGTAGAAAAAAAGGAGGATCGTTTCGACTTATCTGCTGTTGTAACTGGTGCTGTGAAGAAAGAGGGTGAGGAGTTTAGAGATGGGGATATAGTCGCGGTGTCAAGTAAATTTATCTCCATGTCAAGAGGAAGATTTGTCAATCTGAGTGAAGTGGAGGTGAGTGAAGAGGCTGAGCGGCTCGCCGAGAAACTCAGCATGGATCAAAAAATGGCTCAACTCGTAATTCAAGAAGCAGACACCATAATTGGCGGTGTACCTGGATTCGTACTTGCTCTGAAGAATGGTGTAATAGCTCCGAACGCAGGTATAGACAAGTCGAACGCGCCAGTGGGGCATGTTATGCTCTACTCTGAAGACCCGTTTAAGGACGCGGAGGAGCTCAAGAGGCAGATACATCAAAAGTCAGGTAGGCAAGTGGGTGTTGTTGTAACAGACAGCAGGCTTATGCCTTTGAGGTTGGGAACTACTGGTCTAGCGGTTAGTGTCGCGGGTTTTGAACCGTTGGAGGATGTGCGTGGAAGACGAGACCTATTCGGGAATGTTCTGAAGGTTACTAGGCGAGCTTTGGCGGATCAGATTGCGGCAGGTGTTCAGCTTATTATGGGTGAGGCTGATGAGGGGTTTCCGATTGTGATAGTGAGGGCGTTGGATGGTTCTCCTTGGAAACTGACGGATAAGCCTCTGAGCTCTGAAGATCTGGCTGTTGAATATGATAGATGCATCTATATGCAGGGTGTTCCCCGTCCGAAGTTCAACTACTGAATGAACTATCTTTCGAGAAAACCGAAGATTAGCAAGATTTGCTTGCAATAAAATCAAGTGGAAGAAGTCTTAATAGGATCTATGATAAAGTAGACGTACAATATGCCGCTCTACGTAACGTGTAGAGGATGTGGAAGCGAATTCGTATCAGGGATGCAGATGGGTCTGGAGACATTCAAAAAACCCGACACCATTATAGAAGACAAATCTGAAGACTGCCCTTTCTGCGGGAAGACCAATACGTACAGTAAAGAGAATTACTTCATTAAAGAGTAAGAAACGGGTCTGGCTTCATTTGATGCGCCGCTCTGCTAACCCTATCCTACGGCGCGATATCGACTATGTCAGGCGAACTTTTTCTCGACTTCGATCTTGAAGTCGTGTTGTGAAAGTGGAGATCCACATTTTCCGCATTTTCCACCGTTGGCTTTTAGTATATCTCTGGCAGGTTTAAGGTCGCAGCCTAAGTATAGAGATGTGTCACATTCGGAGCATATGATTTTAAAGGTCATCCTTAAGCATCACAGATGTGTGTTTTAGCTGGATGAATATAAGTTGTAGAACTATAAAGATCTATACAACAGTGTAAAAATCATGTCTGTAATATTATTAACCACTTAATCTTCAGGTTTTGTGTGCCTCTACCTCCCGATACTACACCATATACTTTGGTCGTCTGTGAGAAGCCTGACGCGGCGAAGAGGATAGCTGAAGCTCTAACCGAGAAAGATCTATCCCAGACGGGACAAGGAAAAGTAAAGATATTCACCCTTACAAACGGAGGAAAGAGATACGTCATCTGCTCCGCGATCGGCCACCTATACACAGTAAGCGACCCGAGTCAGAAACGCTACGTCTACCCTGTATTTGACGTAGAATGGTTCCCCACCAACATAGTTGACAAGAAGAGAAGCGACATATCCCGCAGAATAGCTGTAATCAAGAAGCTCGCTGAAAAGGCTGACACCTTCATAAACGCCTGTGACTTCGACCTTGAAGGCGAAACTATAGGCTACAACGTGTTGAAGTATGCCTGTGGAGAAAAACAGGATGAAGCCCTTCGAGCCAAGTTCTCCACTCTTACCGAAGCGGAGTTGAAGGAGGCGTTCAGAACTGCTGAGCGTGGGCTGGGGGACGGTTTAGCTAGGGCGGGTAGGACGAGGCATGTTGTGGACTTTATCTTCGGCGTCAACCTTTCAAGAGCGTTATCTGAGTCGTACCATGAAGCCAATAAGGGTTACAGGGTCATAACTATCGGCAGAGTTCAGGGGCCTACGCTTTCTTACGCTGTTGATCGAGAGGTTGAGATTCGGACTTTTGTTCCCGCCCCGTTCTGGCACTTGTATGCGGAGCTGGACAAGGATGGCGTTACGCTGGTAGCGGAGTATGAGACGAAGCGTATTCTGGAGCTCACTGAAGTTCGAAAGATAGAGGATGACTGTAAAGGGAAGGGCGGCGTCGTAACTAAGCTGCTTAAATCAGTCTTCAGACAGTCACCACCCACTCCGTTCAACATAGGCGATCTTCAGAAAGAGGCTTACCGTGTATTCGGATACGCACCAAGCCAGACTCTAAGGATAGCTGAACGGCTCTACCTAGACGCATTGATATCCTACCCACGCACCTCAAGCCAGAAGCTCCCTTCCTCCATAGACTACAAGAAGATACTGTCGGGACTTCAGCGAAACAGAGCCTACAGCAAGGATGCAGGTGAAGTCTTGAAAAGTAAGCTGGTGCCCAACCAAGGCGCCAAGGACGACTCGGCTCACCCAGCTATATACCCGACTGGTGAGCTTCCGAAAAGAGCTCTATATTCAACTGAGAATAGGCTCTACGACCTGATTGTAAGACGCTTCTTCGCGGTCTTCGGTGAGGTTGCTCTGCGAGAAAGGGTTTCAGCTACGATAGACATCGGGGGGTACATCTTCAAGACATCGGGGAGACGCACTTTGGAGAAGGGGTGGCTAAAGTACTACGGTAAATATTCCGGCATGGAGGACAAGTCTTTACCTGATTTGGCTGAGGGCGAGCATCTGGCTCTTCTCAGCCTAGTTTCTGAGGCGAAGTTTGATCAGCCTCCGCCAAGGTACAATCAGAGCAGTCTTCTCGAAAAGATGGAGAATGAGGAGATAGGGACCAAGGCCACTCGCGCTGACATCATAAAGACACTGTATGACCGAGGATACTTTACAGGTCGCAGCATAACAGCCACCGAGATAGCTTTCTCCGTGGTAGAAACTATGGAGGAGTACAGCCCCCGCATCATATCTACAGACATGACAAGAAGAATCGAAGAACACTTAGAGACTATAGAGACAGGTAAGATGAATGAGGACGAGGTTATACAGGAAGCGGCCGACCAGATATATGAATCACTCTACGCGATAAAGAATGTAGAAAAAGAAATCGGCGAGAAGATGGCGCAAGCAGTCTTCACAACGGTGCGGGAGCAGAACCGCCTTGGCCCTTGCCCAGTCTGCAAGACAGGTACCCTCTCTAAAATCAGATCCAAGAAGACTCGAAAACGTTTCGTAGGCTGCAGCAACTACAGTAAAGGATGCAGAGCCTCCGCACCTCTCCCCCAGAAAGGCACCATAACGGTTACCAACAAAACCTGTTCCACCTGCGGATGGCCTATAGTGTATGTGAGATTAGGGAGGATACCGTGGAGGCTCTGTGTGAACATCAATTGTGAATCGAAGAAGAAGGTGAAGAAAGATAAAGTGCCGGCTTTGCAGAAGAGAAGCAGTAAACGGTAAGGCTGAGCTCTGCCGATACCACAGCGAAGCGTACAGGAATCTAGAGGCGGGTTTCGAAAAGTGGCGCCACGCATACGGTAAATTGGATTGGAAGGAATATCTTCAAAAGGTGGCTGAAAGACCTGAAACCGGCGTCTGGGTCAAGGAATGCTGTGAACTTCTTAAAGATAAAGGTCCGGAGGAACCAGTTAAAGGGTAATCTACTTATTATAGTACTCTTTGAAGCACTCCGTCAGATAGAAAGGAAAGGTTGACCGATATGGGGTTAAAGAAAAAGACAGATGAGATATCTCATAAAGTAGCGGATCGCATCATCTTTACACGTATCTCCAAGAGTACTACATCAACCATTAACCTACTGAAAGCAAGAGGCATAGAAATCACATATCTGGCCATTCTATTCGTGTTTGCAGGAGGCTTAGTAAACGGTCTTATAGAAGGCACCAGCCCACTCATGCAAAACTACGTGATATTCCCACAGCGAGGTATTCAGACCGTGACTGAAACTATTATCTACGTCTTCGCTATGGCCGCGGGAACCGCAGGTATCTACTTCCTGTATATGGGTGGGCGTCAGAGTCTGAGGCGGCGTATATCCGACTTTTACGTTTTAATTGGTTTTACAGCGGTACTGTTAGCCATAGCCTTGAGTCTATACATAGTCGGCGTCAAGGTTTAGGTTCACGCCGTTAAGCGCGAGATCAGGACACTTCAATATTGATACCTCAAGATTCTCTATACTCTTCTTCAACTCTAAAACTAGATCGCTCCTCCTTCGAAGCAACTTTCCACCAGCATGTGTATGGTACCATGACTCTTCGCCCTTCTTCTTCCTAGCCCTTCTCATACTGGTGAACATAATTCGGCCCCCACTCCTAGAAGTAGCTATTTTCAACAGGGCTAGGTGGAGACCAAGCTTTCTATTCACTTTTGCAGAGTCCGTTCCATCTCTTTGAAGGTTGTAAAACGAGGTAACCGAGTCGAATATGACGGTATCTATACGCGGTGGATTCAGCGAACATATCTCCGCTATTACATCATCCATCTCCTCCACCTCCGGTCTGAATAGATGCAGATATTCAGCATACGGAAGATCCATATGATCCTCTAAGAATACGGTGAACATAGTGTCGATATCTATGTATATTATCACCTTGTTCTGAGGCTGATTTGCCATCAACATCTTAGATATGAACCGCACCTTTGACTCTTGATCATCACATAGAAGCGTTGCTACAGAATAGTTTGAAAGCAGAGTCTCCAGAATCCTCCGATCGCGGTTCAAACGACTACCGTCCAACGATACATATGCCAATAGGAAAAGATTTACGCTATATCCAACAATAAGATACTGGGAAGAGACCAGTATGGATGCCAGTACGCCTAAGGTAGCTGTAGCTACTCTTGACGCTAAAGCATACTACACTCTTACTTCTCTGCTCAAGGAGATGAATATCTCCTTCGAAAGTGTTCCACCGGGAGAGAATGTGAACTTGGATGTCAGCCTCATATTGACGACCCGCAGGGAGAAGAAACAGATAGGGAATAGAAAGATGCTATGTCTGGAAGATATAGTTGGGGATGACGCCGTTGCAAAGGAGAAGATATTCTCTATTCTTTACAGCAGCGGGAAAGACATCTTGATAGTCGGTATTGATCCTGGAGAAAGAACTGGTGTAGTGGCTTATTACCGAGAAAAAGAGATACTTGAAGAGGTCACCAGATCTCTCGAAGAAACCCTGTCTTCAGTAGCTGGTCTGGTCAGAAACTCCCGTGCTTCACGAAAGGTGATACGGATAGGCGACGGCAACCTAAATATGGCTCGAACTATAGCGGAGAGTCTACTTCAGAGCTTTGAAGACAAGGTTGAAGTAGAGATAGTTGATGAGAGAGGAACATCAACCATCCCTAATCCTCATCATATCAAAGAGTCAAGAGATCTAAAATCCGCCAGAATAATATCCTTCAGAAAAGGTAAACGATACCAAAGAATCTGACTCATTAGATACGGTTATAGAAGCGTGTCCCTGTAAGACTCAGATTAGGTGAAGATAATCCTTGAAGATAATTTCAGAGGAGATTCAAATAGACACTAGAGGAGAAGGCGACATGGTTGATATAACAGACCACCTGACTGAAATACTTAGCAGAACCGGGCTGAAGAACGGGCAACTCACCACATTTGTACCAGGATCCACAGCGGCATTAACTACGATAGAGTACGAACCAGGCCTCAAAAAAGACTTCCCATCCGCACTGGAAAGACTAGTCCCACATAACATCCCATACGAGCATGACAAGACTTGGCATGACGGAAACGGTCACAGCCACGTAAGAGCCTCCATCGTCGGCCCCAGCCTAACTATACCCTTCAGCAACGGCAGACTGATCCTCGGCACTTGGCAGCAAGTCGTCCTAGTTGAGATGGATATACACAGCCGCTCTCGACGACTATTTATCCAGATAATAGGGGAATAACAGGTAATCCGATAGCCGAAGCTAGGAATACGTAGCCAAAATAAATCAAGACAAGGCTGAAAACAACCAGTAACCCCCTATATCCTCTAGTACCTATAATGCTCGTACCCCTCTTCGCCAAGTAAGCCACAAATGTCAGCCACGCATAATCCATCCAGA
This sequence comes from Nitrososphaerota archaeon, assembly GCA_029460375.1. Lineage (GTDB taxonomy): Archaea > Thermoproteota > Nitrososphaeria > Nitrososphaerales > JACPRH01 > JARPAQ01. The sequence goes on from JARPAQ010000034.1 coordinate 10,138, forward strand.
CATGCGACACAAACAGCACCACCAAGCCAGCTAACGAGGCGAAAAGCAACGCCTCCAAGACAAGCCTAGAACCTACACTTAGCCACCACAAGATGAAGAAAGGGTTCAGCACCGTGAATAAGACTCCCGCAACAACCGAACTCCGCCGCAGATTCTCCTCACCAAAGTCATGCTTGACGTGCTTGGCTGATATGGAGCTCTTCATCTGGTATATGCCGAAAGCTATCAGGGCTACTCCACCTATTACGCCGATTGAAGACGCTATGTACGGTTGTTGCGCTATGCTCAGAAGTCCGAATCCTAGAAGCAGTATCAACGGCAACTCCACCAACGTATGTCCTATGGAGAAGGATAGGCCTGAGCGCGCACCATACTTTGAACCGTATATCACGTTGGCCGCGAACATCGGACCGGGGGCTAAAGCTCCCGACGCTGTTGTCAGCACCACTAAAAGTATAAGCTCGAGCAGCGTCAACTGGAGTTATTGGACTTTCAAAGCCGATTTAAGAATTGCGCACTTTAAACTATGTATCTGTTCTTTATTA
>JARPAQ010000188.1 GCA_029460375.1 Nitrososphaerota archaeon
CCGCTGGGATTTGAACCCAGGACTTCCGGCTTCGGAGGCTTGCGCATCGTTTTCAGCGCCCTGATCCATACTATAGTTGCGTTATCCGTTTTTGCCGCTTCTATTCTAGGTGTTATGCTTGCTAGGCTACGGGCCCGTCTGTTTATGTGGGGGTACGTGTTTTTAAGGAGCACGGCTGGAGTTGCCGGTGTAGAATTTAGCGTTGGGTAGTCGTAGGATAACGTGTTTCGCACTGGATGTTGACGGTACAATAGCTGATTATGAAGGCCGCTTAGATATCGAGGCTGCAGCTACTTTGAGAAGTCTTCATGATCTCGGATTCCCCATAGTCTTTGTGAGCGGTCGTTCAGCTTGGGAGCTATCAATACTGGCGTCTTATCTGGGAACTACTAATGTTTCAGTCGGGGAGAACGGTGGAGTAGTTTCGGTCTCTCCTCTCGACATACGAATATTGGGTGACAAGTCGTATGGTGATATGGCTTATGATCACCTCTCCAGAAGAATAGATGATGTGGAGATCAAGCCTACTATGCCTCGTTTCACCGAAGTTGTTCTGAAGAGAAGTTTTGATCTAGATGCAGGATGTAAAGTCTTGGCGGAGAGTGGTCTTCCTGTAAGACTAATAGACAGCACCTTCGCATACCACATAACAAATAGCAGTGTGAACAAGGCGAGGGGGCTGAAGGTAGCGCTGGACATCCTTGGGGTTGAGCCTTCAGAGGTCGTTGCTATAGGTGATAGCGATACCGATATACCGATGTTCGAGATCTGCGGTAGTAGCATTGCTGTTGGAAACGCTACGGAGGGCGCTAGGACGAACGCCACCTACCAAGTGGGCAGCCCACTGGGAGAGGGGCTAATAGAAGCGTTGCACCTGTCCTTTCAGAAGATTCTTGGTCTCCGTTTTGAAGAGGTGTTAAAAGGGTGAGTTTTAGAGAGCTTCGGGATCAGGTCAAGAAGTGTGTAGAAGATTCTATAGCCGAAAACGGTCTTCCACCCGTTGATTTCGAGCCTGTTGAGCCACCGAGACCTGAGTATGGAGACCTGTCTGTAAGCGTCTGTTTTACCTTAGCCAGCCAGATCGGGGTTAAGCCGATCGAAGTGGCTGAAAAGGTTGCTTCCAAGATATTGGTTCCTGAAAAATCGCTTATAGAGAAGTTCTGGGTTCATCCACCAGGTTACATAAACTTCAAGGGTGATTACTCCCGGTATGCGTATTTTACCCTTCGAGATGTGCTCAGGGACCGGGATTATGGTCGGGTTGAGATTGGGGAAGGAGTTAAAATTGGGGTTGAGCATACGAGTGTAAACCCGAATAAGGCACTTCACTACGGTCATCTGCGTAACGTAGTTCTGGGCGATTCGATCAGCCGTATTCTCGCCTTCACGGGGCATAATGTTCAAGTCTTGAACTATATTGACGACTCTGGCCTACAGGTTGCTGATCTAATAGTAGGTTTCAACTATGCAGATTTCCCTATTGAGCCTGAAGGCGGAGAGAAGTTTGATCATTATTGCGGCGACACAGTCTATGTAAAGGTGAATGAGCAGTATGGGTCACGGAAGGATCTTGTGGAAGCCCAGAAGAAGGTTCTACGTGAGTTAGAGGATCACAAGAGTGACACTGCACGGTTTGCGGCTCAACTTACAAGGCGGATTCTGCGCGAGCAGCTCAAGACTTGCTGGCGAGTCGGCGCTAGATATGATCTCCTTAATTTCGAGTCTCATATTCTTCAGGCAAAGATGTGGAACTATCTCTTTGAGCAGCTCAAGTCTAAAGGGGTAGCGGTGCTTGAAGCGGATGGGAAGTATGCTGGATGCTGGATTGTTCGAATTGAAGGTGAAGAAGAGGGAGAGGAGAAGGTTCTTGTAAGAAGTGATGGTACCGCAACCTATGTTGCGAAGGATATTCCCTATGCTGCTTGGAAGCTCGGGGTGATCCGTGATGAGTTTGGGTACTCTGTCTTCGGTGAGCAGCCTGATGGAAGCAGATTGTGGAGCACATCCATGGAGAAGGTTGGTGTGGAGCATCCTGAATTCGCACCTTATTCTAAAGCTATTACGGTGATAGACGTACGGCAAGGGCGGTTGCAGAGAATTATTGGAAGAATACTTTCCGGCATATCGGGGGATTCTATTCTGGATCGGTATGTTCATCTTGGCTATGCAGTCGTCTTTCTGAGTGGGTCTACCGCTGAGGAGTTGGGTTTTGAGTCTGAGGGGAAGCGGTTTGTAAGTATGTCTGGCCGTAGGGGTGTCTACGTGAATGCTGATGTTATTTTAGACACGCTTCATAAAAAAGCCTATGAAGAAACCAAGAAAAGAAATCTTGATGCAAGTGAGGAGTGGTTACATAATACTGCTGAGAAGATAGCGGTCGCAGCGGTTAGGTTTGATTTGTTGAAGCAGGATTTGGATAAGACTATAGTCTTCGACCTTGAACGGGCTTTGGCTCTTGAAGGTGAGACTGGCCCGTATCTGCAGTATACTTATGCTAGGGCGTCGAGAATTATTGAAAAGGCGGGTGTTGAGCCATCTATTATGTTGGATGGGGCTTCGAGGCTTCTGGATTCGTCAGAGGTGGCTTTGGTTAAGGAGATATCGAAGTTTTATCTATATGTTGAAGAGGCCGCTAAGAATCTTTCACCCAAGATTGTTGCACGGTATCTGTATAATCTGGTCTCGATCTTCAATATGTTCTACGAAAGGATGCCTGTGCTTAAGGAGAGTGATATGACTGTTAGATCTGCTAGACTTGCATTAGTCAAATCTTTCCAGACCGTGGTGCGGAATGGGCTTTCGCTCCTCGGGATAGAGGCTCCTGAGAGGATCTAAGTAGTTTTCTGCTCTGATCTCTGGATCCATAACAAATATCCTTCATAACTTTGCTGAGACAAGACAGGAAGTAGTGCGTTTGAAGAGGGGGAGATCTTCTCGGCGGGGTGTATCAGGGCTAATTGCATCTATACTCTTATTCGCTATGCTCTTCACGACGGGCACTGCATACATAGTGTTCGTCACTGATAGCCAGTTCAGACTTCAAGACGCTGCAAAAGACGCTCTTGAAAGGGATATTGAACGTAAGGGCGAAGATTTAACCATAGAAACTTCGAAACTTGCAGATGGTGATCTCGGCGTATCAATAACTAACATCGGAGTGGTACCGGTGCAGGTGAAGGAGATTCTGGTGCTGGACTCTGATGGTCTTCTAATCAAGGAAATAGGTGAGCCTACTTTCCCGATTACGCTTAATGCTCAAGATCTGACAGCTATAACAATAGATACCAATGTGACTGTCGAATCGGAAAAAA
>JARPAQ010000189.1 GCA_029460375.1 Nitrososphaerota archaeon
CACACACAACGGAGTTAAAAAGGAGTTTCATATTTTTTAATACCTAATAAAACTAAAGATGGTATTGAGATTTAATAAATGGTAAAAAAAGGATATTTATCAAAACACAGAATTGTAATGAATAAGATTAAAGAAGACATCATCTATTTTGGAATTCCCGCGATAATAGTTTTTGCCAGTGGACTAATAATTAGCTTTATGGATAAAAAGGGATTTGCTAATACTTTATCGAACCTGATTACACAACCACAAAACCAGCCGATGTTTTCAATACAAAATATTGTGGGATTAATTCTTCTCATTTCAGGACTTTCAATTATGATTTTCAGTCAGGCGACACTTCGAAAATCTTACCATTCAACATTAATAATCAGGGAAAATCATAAACTCATAACCCATGGAATATATCGATTCATTCGACATCCAATATATCTGGGAATGATTATAGCTTCTATAGGCATACCTATATTTTCCTTAAATCTTTATGGAGTCTTGGTTATGTTAATCATGATCCCAGTTTTTTTAAGCAGAATCAGACTCGAGGAGAAAATGTTGACTGAAGCATTTGTAGATGAATACACTAAGTATATTAGGACTACAAAGAAACTGATTCCATTTATTTATTGAACATACTTCTGATTGAATTTACTTCCAATGGTAATTAAATTATCTCTCATAACAAACGCAGAAATCAACTTGAAATAAATATAGATGTTCGTATTGAGCAAGCCTAATTAATGATTAAATCTAGATAATCTTAGGTAGACTTCGGTCGACCAAAGTAGTATCAACTAAGCTTTCTAACGCTGAACATGAGGCTTTGCTAGAAATGGTTAGCGTTAGAGGTCAAACTATCTCTGAGTTTGTGCGGGATAATATTATCAAATTCATCTCTTTTTTTACTTATTTTTTGTTGTCAAGGTTTGAACTTACAATCTCCTTAACACGACCGACTACACCATTTTCTAGTATTACTTTTATTCCATAAGGATGTTCGGAGGAATGAGTTAAAACTTTTTTGACAATCCCCTGAGTTAATTTACCAGTCTTTTGATTTTGTTTTTCTACAATTCTAACCCGAGAACCAACAAGAATATTCCTTCTAAGATTTACATTATTCATATGAACCAGTTACCCTATACCCTCACCCATATGAACAAAACCCCACCCCCAAAATATTTTTTGTATACCCCTAATTTGGAGTCTTATTTTGGGTTTGGGCTTACTAGTAAATTGATTGATTTGAAAAGAGTAACAGCAAAAAATGAGAGGTAGGTACGTATTCTGCCGGCACCAATCGGCTATACCGTCTATTTTCAGGCGGCAAAGTTCTTATTACCAAGGCTAGACGACTTTTCCTCAGAGTGAGCAGCAGATTCAAAGATAGAAAGGTGGTTGTAACAAGCGCCCTCCCGTATGCAAATGGGGAGCTACATCTAGGGCATATAGTCTCCACCTACTTGCCAGCAGACATATTCACACGTTACTGCAGACTGAAAGGGTATGACGCTGTTCACATCTGTGCAACAGACGACTATGGTACACCTATACTGATACGATCTGAACAGGAAGGCAAGACCCCGGAAGAGTATGTTGAATACTGGAACAAGAAGGATCTAGAGGACTTCACCGACCTAGGGATAATCTTCGACTACTTCTACAAGACCAGTTCACAAGAGAACATAGATCTAACCCAGTACGTCTTCAGAAGGCTGAGTGAAAACGGCCATATAGATAGAAGAATGGTGCTGCAACCGTACTGTGAAAACGATCGAAAATTCCTACCTGACAGATATGTAATAGGCGTCTGCCCTCACTGCGGCGCCACCGACCAATACTCAGACGGATGTGAAAAATGCGGCCGAACATTACAACCCGGCGAGATCAAAAGCCCCAGATGCGCCATATGCGGAAGGACACCAGTTCAGAAGCAGAGTGAACACTTCTTCTTCAAACTATCAAGTTTCTCACAGCGGCTTAAAACATGGTTGACGGAGAACAAGAATCTGCAGAACGAAGTCAAGAACTACGTGCTACGATGGATACAAGACGGGTTGAAGGATTGGGACATAACTCGGGATATACCGTGGGGCGTACCCATCCCCCTTCCGGAAGCTGAAGGAAAGGTCTTCTACGGCTGGTTTGACAACCATCTCTGCTACATATCATCCACACTGACCTACTTCAAGAAGAAGCGGATAGACGGCAAAGCCTTCTGGAACTCGGCGGAGATATATCACTACATAGGTAAAGACATCGTATACCACCACTACCTATTCCTACCCGCTATGCGGATGGGGGCTGATGAAGAGTATAAGCTACCTGACTTCATACCCGCCCGAGGACACCTTATGCTTCAGGGCAGCAAGTTCTCCAAAAGCAGAGGGTGGTATGTGAGCCTAAGAGACTTCTTGAATAACTTCCCAGCAGACTACCTGAGGTACTATCTGGCAACAATAACCCCATACAGCCAGTCCGACGTAAACTTCGACTGGAACGACTTCCACGCCAGAATAAACAACGAATTAGTCGCGAATATAGGGAACTTCATACACAGAACCCTGAACTTCTTATCATCCCGACACCACGGAGAAGTCCCCGCCCCCGAAGAGTACGACGATACCGACCGAGCATTCGAAGATCAGATACTGACCATAAGAGAAAAGGTGGAGAAGCACCTAGAATCGAATGATCTCGACAGAGCTCTCAAGAAGATTATAGACTTCTCAGCAGCTTGCAACCGTTACTTCCAGCAGCGAGAACCATGGAAAGGAGGTAAAGGGAGCAGAACATGCCTATACCTGAGTGTAAACGCAGTGAAAACCATAGCGATACTCCTAGACCCCTACCTAAGCTTCTCCATAGAAGAACTCTGGAGACAACTCAACCAAAAGGAGCCGAGGACTTGGAACTCAGCGTCACAAATAGATATTGAACCAGGCCATAAAGTCAGCAGACCCAAAATCCTCTTCAGGAAACTCGAAGAAGCAGAAATTCAGAAGCAGAAGGATAATCTGGTCAAAAGTGAAAGCCGTGATCAAGCATCTAAGGAGAAGTTATTAGCGAGACACCCCTTTAAGAAAGGGGCGAAGTTGACCGAAGTACCTTTCGAAGAATTCACAAGATTGGACTTCAGAATAGGAAGAGTAGTAGAGGCTGAAAGGCTTGAAGGCTCGAACAAGCTGCTAAAACTCCAGATAGATATCGGCGGCGAAAGACGGCAATCTATAGCTGGAGTTGCTGAACAATACACTCCTGAAGAGTTGAAGAACCGACTTGTCGCTGTAATCGTAAACCTGAAGCAGCGGAAGGTCTTCGGGGAAGTATCTGAAGTTATGCTTCTTGCTGCCCTCGACAAAGATAAGATGTCTCTGCTTAATCCTGATAAGGAAGTCTCAGAGGGAAGTAAAGTAAGCTAATTATATGAAAATCTTAATCTTTTGGAAATATCAATTGTGGGAAATGTATTTAAATAAGGGGCTCTGTTTAATATGTTGAAATCGGCGGGAGCTGGTTAACTACCTGTATAATCTATAGGTGATAGGCACGTTGTCAGATTTTCAATCAACTAGATCTATGATACATCACGGGACAACTACATTAGGAATGGTATGCACCGACGGTATCGTATTGGCTACTGATACCCGGGCGATAGCGGGAGGCTACTTCATAGCCCACAGGTCAGTGAAGAAGATACAGAGGGTAAGTGATCACTTGGCTATGACTATAGCTGGCGGTGTGGCGGATGCTCAATCGGTCGTGGACACAATCAGGTATTATGCTAACATATATCAGATCGAGAAGAGGAAATCTATGCCGGTGAAGTCTGCTGCTAGGCTGGCTTCAAACATATTCTTCTCAGCCCGACTCTTCCCCTATATAGCGGATGTCATTGTAGGCGGAGTGGACGAGAAGGGTGGAGCTATATACAATGTCGATTTATTCGGCTCGCTTACAGAGGATAAATTCCACTCAACAGGCAGCGGTTCACCAGTGGCGTTCGGAATACTTGAAAGTGAGTATAAAGAAGGATTGACCATCAAGAAAGCTATCCCGATCGCTGCTAAGGCGATTAATGCGGCTATTCAGAGGAACGCAGGTACAGGTGACAGTTTCGATGTTGCAGTGATAACTAAAGACGGTTACAGGGAGCTTTCAAAGGAAGAGAAGGATGCTGTCTTGAAGAAGATTAGTGGTACGCGTAGTTGACTCAGCAGAGCTCGGTGTCCACCGCCAACCTGGTGGGCACTGTTCTAAGAAGCATACCGAAGGAAGCGGAGATAACCAGAGTAGAATACGAAGGGCCAAGGATAGCTCTTTACACTAAGAATCCGAGGTTTCTGCAGCAGAACGGGTACATAATTTCAGATATTGTCAACAACATCAAGAAACGTGTAGTTGTAAGAACCGAGAAGACGATACGCAAGCCTGAAGAAGAAGCGAAAGCTATTATCGAAAAAGCCATACCGGCAGAAGCGGGTTTCAAGAGTATATTCTTCGATCCAGCGTTAGGGGAAGCCATAATTGAGGCTCAGTCGCCAAAGATCCTTACTAGAGATAAGGGATTCAGTACAATTGACCTTACAGAAAAGTCCGGTTGGAAGGTGAAGGTGAAGAAGGCGCCGAATATACCTTCTACAAGCATACAGAACATATACTATGTCTTGCGGGCAGGTGCTGAGGATAGAGAAAAGTTCCTGAAGGATATCGGTGAAGAAATATTCAGGCACCGAATGCTCTCTGAAAACGATGTAACGATCTTATCTTTAGGTGGTTTCAGACAGGTTGGTCGTTCCTGTATTCTTGTGACGACTTCTGAAAGTAAGATACTTCTGGACTGTGGGATACATCCGGGGGTAAAGGAACCGTGGAATGCGTATCCTCGTCTTGACTGGGCTGATATAAATCTGGAAGAACTTGATGCGGTTGTTGTTAGCCACGCGCATCTGGATCACACAGGTTTTCTTCCGACTCTGTTCAAGTATGGATACAGAGGCCCGGTATACTGC
>JARPAQ010000190.1 GCA_029460375.1 Nitrososphaerota archaeon
AACCTCCAAGAAGCCTTCGTCTGAGAGAGTTCTACGGATAGACTGCAGCGCAGTATGCCGTATCTTGAACACTGCCATAATTTTCGGGTTACGTAGATCCAGCGCCCTTGCATCCAGCCTTGCGTCGATTAATGTCTTAACTCGGCCTGTGGGGTCAAGAGGCAGGGGATGAACAGATTCTGATAAGACCTGTATCACTTCTGCCTGTATCTCGACGGGGATATCCTTGCCCGTCCCTTCTTTGAGAATGCCTTTGACTGAGACTATGCTCTGCCTCTGGACGTTTCTAGCTGAACTGAAGACCTCGCCGGGCGTACTCTTCTTGTTGAATACAGCCTGAGATACTCCTGTCTTGTCTCGTATAGTCATGAATATCAGTGAGCCGAGAGGTCTGATATCTTCAATCCAACCTGCAACTGTAACCTCTTCTCCTTTTTTCTCCGAGAGTAGCTCTTCAGAGTAGTGCGATCTATAAACCATTAATTATGACCTCTCAAACTCTACAATCAAATCTATTCCTCTGATTGCTTTTACAACACTCTTTGCCCGCTCTAAATCCAGCGGAAAACGTTTGGTTTTTCTACCTGGAACTATGACTTTGGTGAGTTTGCTTCCATCGGGAAGCCAGACTACATTCACCATAAGTATCTTTATCGGGAAGAATATGTCTTCAAGCACTTGGCGGTCGGATGTTTCACCTTCCACTACCCATATCTTGCGTCCAACCTCCTTCTCCAAATTTCTGAATACCCTATGGTTCTTGCGCAGTATGTCATGATCACCTTTCCCCATCACTAAAGCCAAATCACCGTCTACTTCTAAAGCGTGAAGTAGAGTTGTTTTGTCTAGCTCAGGTATCTTGACTTGAAGTCCCGAGAGTTTTATAGAGAGATCTACATCTGTCTTGGTCAGATGCCCGCTTTTGAATTTTCCTTCACATTTTGGGCATAATATACCGGTTTTGGCATCGAATAAGCATATAGGTAGACGCAAGTTGTATTCTTATCTAGGTGGAAAGCAGGGGGAATAAAAGTATAATGGAAAAAAATAAAAAAAAGAAAGAAAGGGAGTGTCCATTACTTGCCTAGCTGTATCTCGATTGAGCTGACGTTGCTGGGTTTCCCTGTTTCTCTACTCTCTACTACTTCGGTGTTTATTTCTATGTTCTTGATGTCGATCTCAGTGGCGAACCGTTTAGTTATGATCTGTGCCACATCGACCGCCTTGCTTATGGCTCTTCCACGAGCCTTGAGACTTACTGAATCTGACCCGTTCTGGATCAGAGTTAGACCCGCTAGAACGTAGTTCATTACAGGTTTCTGTCCTATTAGTACGGTGTTTGGATCCATCTTTGAATCACGCTGTACCGACTATACGGACAGTAGTATCTTAAATATATTGCGCAACGATCACACATCTAACTTCTTACACTACCCTCCAGTCCTTTTCGGACAAGCTTAGGTATATCCGACGGAATATCCGCGACCAGAGCACCAGCATCTGCAAGCCTCTTTTTCTTTCCGGCAGCCGTCCCCTCACCCATCGAAATTATGGCGCCTGCATGACCCATACGCTTACCAGTCGGAGCTGTTAACCCCGCTATATACGCTACAACAGGTATCCCCCCGCCAGAATTCTTCATCTCTTCCGCCAGCCTCTCTTCAGCATCACCACCAATCTCACCTATAACAACCACAGCTTCAGTATCGGAGTCGTCTTGAAACATTCTAACCACTTCAATAAGATCAAGACCCACCAACGGATCAACCCCTATCCCTACTGCCGTACTCTGCCCCAACCCGCTTGACGTCAGCGACCACGCTATCTCATAGGTCAAAGTGCCGCTTCTAGAAACTATACCCACATGCCCTTTTTTGAATAGGTGATCAGGCATTATACCAACCTTACACTCGGATGGTGATATTACCCCCGGGCAGTTTGGACCCACAATCCTCACACCCCTCCGCCTACCGTACTCAATGAACCTTATTGCGTCATGCACCGGAATATGCTCAGTTATCACCACGATCAGCTCCACACCTGCATCTACCGCTTCGTAAGCAGCTTCAGCAGTGTGGGGTGCCGGTACAAATAGGATTGAAGCATTTATTTCAGGATGCTCTTTAACAGCCTCTTTAACGGTATTATAAACGGGTCTGCCTTCGACGCTTCCACCTCCTTTCCCAGGTGTCACGCCGGCCAGAATTTTAGTGCCGTATCTGAGCATAAGTTCGGTGTGAAGCCTTCCTTCACGCCCAGTCATACCTTGAACTAGAAGTCTTGTTCCCTTATTGACTAATACCCCCATTATGTCTAACCTCCTTAAGACACTCCGAGAGCTTCTCTAACAGCCTCCTCCATGGATGAAGTGTACTTTAACCCCGCTCTACTCAGAATAGCCCGTCCTTCTTCTTCACCAGTACCTGCTAGCCTCACGGATACTGGCACAGTTCTACTCACAGCATTCAAGGCATCCACAAGCCCCTTTGCAACGTCGCTGCCCCGGGTTATGCCTCCAAGTATATTCAACACCAAGACCCTGACTTTAGGCTGTTTCAAGACGAGTTTCACAGCCTCAGCGACCCGTTCAGCTTCAGCTCCCCCGCCTACATCACAAAAGTTCGCAGGCTTGCCGCCGAAGTACGCGACCATATCCAAAGTGGCCATAACTAGCCCCGCTCCGTTGCCTATCACCCCGATATCGCCGTCGAGCTGGATCAAACTTAGCCCTTTTCGAGCAGCCTCGATCTCGAGCTCAGTCATATCTTCGATTCTCTTCTGAAGTTCAGGGTGGCGGAAGAGTGCGTTGTCGTCAACTATCATTCTTGCATCAAGAGGTATTAGGGTTCCTTCCTTGGTTAAGACTAACGGGTTGGTTTCAAAGAGCTCACAGTCCATCTTTATGAAGATCTGATACATCTTCTGAAGGATATTGGTGAACTGCTCTGCTTCTCTTCCTTGAAAACCTATCTTCGACGCGATTTCTTCACCCTGTTTTTGATTCAGTCCTGCGAGAGGATCGATGTATAATTTAATGAGCTTCTCAGGTTTTTCAGCAGCGAGCTTTTCTATCTCTACGCCACCTTCGCTGCTAGCTATTATTACCGTTCTTCGAGCGCTTCGATCAATTATTAGGCCTAAGTAGATTTCTTGCGCTACTTGTATCCTCTCCTGTATTAGGAGCTTTTTGACAGGCAGGTCTCTTATCTTGGAGTTAAGCAGCTTTGAGGCTGCTTTCTTCACCTGCTCCTCGTCTTCGGCCTTGATTATGCCTCCTGCCTTTCCTCTACCTGAGGCGAGGACTTGAGATTTGACGACAACAGGCCTTTTCAACCTTCGGTATGCTTGAACGGCTTCGCTTGGTGTTTCTACGAGTATCGCTTCAGGTATCTTTACGCCTTCGTTCTGTAGTATCTTCGCTGCTTCATATTCATATAGTCTCATCAACTTCTTTAATGAAATTGGTTGTATTATCTTTTTTCTGCCTACGGGTTAGAGGTAAAGATAATAACAAGGTCAGAGTGACGGGTTGTGCTATGCCTATCACAGATGTCGTGAAGAAGCAGATTGCACAAAAGAGACGGCTCTACTTCAAGATATGCCTAAAATGTGGCCGTAAGAACCCGATAACCGCCACTCGATGCCGATCCTGTAGAAGCTCGGCTCTACGCACCAAGAATAGGTCGTTGGGTGTCAAAAAGTAGTCCTTTGCCAAGTTGCTACACCTAAAGAATTATTAGAGTATTATGTAGAGTGAATCTTAGTTGGGCCGATGGTCTAGTCTGGTTTATCAGTATATTTGTGTATGGCCTAGAGTTACAAAAGCCAATCTTTACAAAGTTCTTGGTGGTTCTTCTCATCCTCGATGAGGTTTAGAAAGAGACCTCTCAACCGCTCGTCCGGCGCATCGTTGGACAGCTGTCGGAGGATGTCTTTGGACATCTCTTCGACCTTGTCCTCGGTCCCGAGTTTCTGCTCCGTTTCCCTGTCGACCTTTTCCGGAGGTTCTTTGCCGAGCATCCTTAGCACGTCTTCCAAGATGTCTTTGTGTCGGGATACGTCTAGTAACATCTTACGGTACAGGATCTTGTCTAAACTGTCGGCCGTCTTCTCCATCTTGGATTTGTACCGTTCGCCGCTCAGCATCTTCAACATGTAGTGCGCCCTAACCTTTTCGGCCAACTTC
>JARPAQ010000035.1 GCA_029460375.1 Nitrososphaerota archaeon
AGGGAAGTACAGACCGGGCAGCTGGAGCTTATCCTCGCTGCGCCCGTTAAGCCGAGCGATGTGTTGCTAGGTGAATTTGTCGGCCAGATGCCGATCTGGGCCATTGCTGTGACAGTTATAGCCGGTTTATTCACGGCTATTCTGAGTCCTATGGGTTTGGACCTGTTGCAGATAGCAATAATTATCACAATCTTTGCTGTGACTTTTCTTTCGGCTTTCTGGATCGGCAACTTGATCGCCGCCCTCCTGCGAACAAAGCTAGGAAAAACTGCCCGTGGAAAAGATATTGGAAGAGCCCTCTCAGTGATTATTGCTCTACCACTCGTCGCCGTAATGTACGCCATGATAGGTGGAGACCTACTCGAAGTCCTCGCAGATCCCGGGACGAGCGGCATGGTTAGCACTATTCTTGGGTTGCTCCCGAGCTCTTGGGGAGCGGAGGTTATCGTCGGGTTCGCATCTAACCCTGGCAACATCGCCGCTGTCGGTCTTGAGACTCTGACTAGGTTTGGGGGTCTTGTTGTCTTCTTTGTAGGAGCGTTGTGGTTGGGTGGAAAAGCGGCTAATCGTGCCTACAGCCTTGAGCCCACTACCTTCGCAGCTTCGGTGGCTAAGCCGGATGGTGTTTTCTATAAGACGGTGAAATATCTTGGGGGCGGCGGGTCGTTCGGAACTCTCGTAGTATCTGTCTTCAAGGACTATGGTCGGAGGCTTGAAAACCTGTCGAGGGTCTTCTATATTGTTGGTTTTGCCTTTTTGTTGAATATATTCATTGCCGATATTGAAGAACCTTTGGATATATTGGAAATGTCCTCAATTATTTATGCGATGCTCGCGGTGTTTGTAGCCGGTGAAATTACTCTTCGTGGGAAGGAGAGTCTCTTCATATTTAAGAAAGCACCTTCTGGTGTGGGACGGTTCATTAAAGCTAGGCTGTTGCAGAGTTGGATGATCGTGGTTCCGGTCGCAGTGGCTATAACGGCTTTACAGATAATTCTATTCGTTGAAACTTCGTTAATTTCTCTGTTGATTGTCATTGGGGCAGTGACGCTGACCGCTGCAGCGAATGTGGCTCTAGTTATCGGAGTCTTCCTCCTGAACCCAGCTTTCTCCATCAAGTCGGGAAATTACGCGCCAAACCTTATGATAGTTATGTTCGTTGCGATCGGACTGATGCTGGGCTCCTTGATAGTCTTAGATACCCTGTGGTGGATAATGCCGCTTAACTGGCTGGTGGGAATCATATTTCTCTATTTTGGAAAAAGAAATCTGAGCAGAATCGAATAGTTAATAACGCGAGGGCAGGCACCAGCATAAAAAGATATTGCCAATTAACTGCGTCAAAAAGCCAATTCTAAACTGCTGCGGGAGGCGAAATAATTTTGAAAGAATATGTATGTGTGCAAGTTGACCATCACAACAAGGTTCCCGAATTGATTCAAGAATACCAGAAGAAGGGTTGGCGTCTCCACACCTATCAGGCGACTGGTTGGGCCAACTATGCAATGGGCACAATCATTACTTGCTGTTTGAAAAAGGAAGATGACTACTAAATCCCGCTATAAAGAGCTAAATATCCAATCTACTTACAACATCAGAATAGAAAATCAGCCGGCTTTACTAGAACTATGAGGGAGTATCAATTCAGCGTTACACTTTAACCTAGGCCTATCCGCATCGGTAGGATTAGATACAACTATTCTGGACGGAACACCATTCCGGAACTGGACCATATATATCGGCATCTCACCCAGACCAACCTTGCTCAGGTTAGCCACAACATTCTTGACTTCCTCCAGACTCTGAATTCTCGCCTTCAGGTCATCAACGGTTCCAAAAAGTATCTCTGCCTCTCCTTTGTGGGCTGAGCCCCCATAGAGCATTAACCGGCCATACGGCACCCACCTTCGACCGGACTCCCCTTTCTTTATCTTCTTAACACCGTCCTTCGACTCCTTCGCTCTAAGGATCTCCCCGAGACGTTCATTGTAACCGTTGCTCATACGCTTGCTACGCTCAATCTCTCTGTCAATGAAATCTGAGATATCCTGAAGAGAGCCGAATGTAAGGACGACCCAAGGCTCCATCTTCTGAATCACCCGTACTAAGGCGTGTTTTCTAGGTCTTCACTGGAGATTTCAGGCACCATATACTGATCGGGTGTTACATCTTTTTCTCGGAGTTTATTCAAATCGTGAAGTTTCTTCAGTTCACGTGCCAGTTTCTCCAAGAGGCTTATTCTTCCCCCTATGTCTTCTCTGTACTTCTTAGCATAGTCAGTTATCTTCATAGCAGCTTCTGTTAACACCGCTACAACTGTCGGGGAATCGAACTTTGATAGAGGTTGAGATTCAATTATTTTGCTCTTCACCAGCACCATATCGCCGCGTATGCTTAACGTGGCCTTTTTGATCTCCTCCTTAGAGGCGAACATTGATGGGGGAATGTCGACACCTATCTTGAAGAATGATTGAACTTCGCTCATCATCTCGCAGAGCTGCTGGATCAATCCATGCTCTTCTACGGATAGTTCATATATCTGGGCGCATTCTTCTCTCAGCTGGCGGATAAAAGTCGTGGCTTCGGCATCATCTTCAGCCGATTGATGACTCATATTAATCGACCCTAACTTTGGAGGTAGGAGATATAATCGTTGGCTATTCAAAGTCTAGATTGTAAATTCACTCCGTTGAAGATATTGTTTGTAACTTTCGTGTCAAACAAATCTTGAATTAAACATACTTCCTAGATAAAAGTAACATGACGCGTGATAGTTGGAATAGTTTAGTTCAGACCACCTCATCTGAGAGTCTCGCTGAGCGAGTTAATTTGAAAAAGTTCAAACATAAAAGCGGGGTAGTGCGGAGGTCACGTATCGAGAGGTATTTGGATATATTGAAGGTCGTAGGGAGACACGGCCCGATTAAACAGACTCACATTATGTATAAGGCTAACCTATCGTGGATGGAGCTAAAGAGAAGTCTTAAACACTTAGTACAGTTGAAGATGATAACAGCGATAGATGACTCAAGCGGACTTCTATACGCCATATCCGAAACAGGTCTTTCAACCATCTACAATTATGAGAAGGTGGAGAAGACATTGGCAGGTAGTAACGATAAGGTGATACTGACCGGCGGTATTGAAAAAACAGTATCGCAATGGAACTTCTAGCTTGAAGGGATGCTCGCTACAACAGCGTCTACAATCTTCGTATGATCACCATCAGTAGAGGATAACGTTACAGTCTTTACGCTGAAGAATGATGCAAGCCGTATCGATTCTTCTTGAAACTCTGGAGTAGCCAGAAGTATAGCCTTATGAACATCACAGTCGGTAACCTTTGCATAAAACGACATAACTTTCTGAGTTGATGTATGATGATCTACTACCACAATTCTTGAGTCACCTTTCTTTCTCGCTACAAGATCGAATGTATACTCTAATGATGAAGAACCCGTAACAATACCCGGTGTCTCCGCCGAATACCCCTTCTCATTTAATACTTCTGCGGCTCTTTGAAGAACTATCTGAAGATGCCTAACCCATTCAAGAGACTTAAGCACCATCGCGGCGTTTTCCCCTTTCTCCCATACTTCGTTAAGAAACTTGTCCATTATGGATGCGTAGCCGTTTTCCCTTATGAAGAAGGCTTCCTGCGCTACAGGTAGATGTCTATCAGGCGAAGCCTTCACAGTGATGAAGCTTGATTTATCAACGGACAGTATATCAAGAGAGGGCTCGATACTTGTCGCTTTTAGGTCGAAAAGCCTTCCCAGCTCCTTCACCATCGCGGTGTCTTCCTCCTTCAACGCTGTCATAATCTTGACTTTCACCCCTTTTTCGGCAGCAGCCTTAATCAGATTCGTACTTTCTTCTCTCAAGAGCGGACTATTGGTTACCGATCGAGTCAGTATAGTTATAAAAGCCTCCGCCGACTTCAGTATGTCCTGCTCAAAACTTTTGACCTTGTCTCGCCCTACGACCCTGTGGAATTTTGGGAATGGAACACCTGCTTCAATTGTCTGGCGGGCTGTCTTAAGATCAAGTGAACTGTTCCATAATTCTTCGAAGAGAGCCTCTAAGATGTTTATGTGATCTTTGCTGTTCGTCCAGATACTTGTATCCTTTTCTGAAGTTAGGCTCATTGAATCGTCGAGTGCTGTGCTCACTAAAGCTTGCAGGCCGTCGATCACTATTATTTGACTACGCATCGAGATGTTCAGATAACGTAGATCTGCTATTGAAGCGAACTTTTCCACGGCCTCTGTCTCGGCTTCACTAGCCTTGGAGAGCATTCGAATCGATATCCCTTTCTCACCTTTATCTTCTAGATCTTTGTCGAATCCTGTGTGAAACAGTCGGGATAACCCATTCTTTGTCGTCACGAGGAGCACTTCTCTATGAGCGGACTGTATCGCACGCCGCAGGGTGTTGTTGAACTCTACTCGGCCTTGAATAATCCTTAGTTTTTCAGCCTCTTTCTTCTCCTCTTCTAAGAAGGGTTGAGAGGGCCAAAGAGAGATCAGATAGTTCTTTTCCGACTGCATAGATATTAGTTTTTCAGATGCGGACTTCAGGAGTGTATCGAACGCCTTCTCAGGTGGAATGGATTGAAACTTCATCGGCCTGCTCATAACCGCTTCAACTATCCCCTTCTCCTCGAGCCTACGCAGGATTCTATACGCATCCATTCGGCTAATGTCGCATAGCCGAGCAAGCTCGCTAGCCTTCAATGATCCTGACTTTGCGAGCATAATGTATACACTTGCTTCTTTGGAATCTAGCCAGTTTTCCGAAAGCCGCTTTTGAAACTCTTCGTATGACACTTGACCATAGACGTATGGTGTAGGGGGTTTTAAGATTATACCTATGAAATATATCTAGATCTGA
>JARPAQ010000191.1 GCA_029460375.1 Nitrososphaerota archaeon
CATCCTGTTCGCCTCTTGAATCGCACTTCTACTAAGTTCAGCCTCAATGATAGCTGAATTGATCTTATGGCAGAAGTTACAGGATAGACGGAGTGATCTCTCATCCTTTACTGTTACAAAGCGTTCACCCCGTTTTAACTCCCGAGGGTATGCAAGTCGATCCAGACGCTCACAGAGCTCATTGCCGAAACCCACAATATCTTCAGCATATCTTGTACCACAGCAGCGACCCACGATGTGAATAGTCCTATCATTGATCTTCGACAGCCTCCACTCCCCCTCCTTAAGAGAAAGTCTAACCTCAACTCTACCACCATGGATGTTAACCGTCACTCTAAGTTCACCTTGAAACCTAGGGCTTGAATACGTCCCGCTAATCTTTGGGGGTTCCACCTGAAGTACCACCTGTGTCCCGTGAGAGCAGATGCTGACTGATGATCTTGATACCCTAACATCTTGAACAGTCTGTTCAAAGTGGTAACACATTCCTTCACTCTGTCTTCAGGAGCTTCCAGATGAATTACAAGCCAGCCGGGGATAGGGGGGTGTGATCTAATCGTCACCTTTAGCGGGCTGTCTGTCTTCTTTACCTGTTTTCTTCGCCGGATCAACATTCTGATTCACGGTATGTTACTGATGAATTCCATATAAACTAATATTGTTGAAATAATGCTTTAATATAACAAAAACTGTTCGGAAATGCGGGCGAATCCTTGATATGCTAACAAAAAAGATGAGGCGGTTCATCAGCGGAAATGGCGCAGGATACACAACTGAAATCAAGAAGGTATACTACCGCCGGATAGAAGCATATGCTCAAGCGGCTCTAGAAGACTTGGAGCTATTGTCCCAAAAGCTACCTGAAGATAATCAGCGCTTCATATTTACAGCTGAACTGCTGAGACCATTTATCGCAGCGTTACTGGAAGGGAGAAGTGGTTCAACATCCAAGTATCCAGCTATCAAAGATGTAAGGCGTTTCAGGATTGCTGTCATGCTGGGTAGAATGGGGATAAGCCGAGCGGGGGAACTTCTGGATGATCCTTTGGTAAAGGATCTACTTCTAGCTCAGTCTGAGAAAGAGAAGATAATCAGAGCCGCAGAGATGCTACTGCAAATAGATAATTCCAGTGTATAGTAGTCGTTAGCTTCCGCTTTAAGGCTCCACTACAAATTCTCCCCACATACCTCGGAAGGCGTGAAGCACATCGTCAGGTTCATCTATGAAGCAGCCGTATCCGCCACGAAGGTTATGGTCTTGGTCTCACCCGGTTCTAAGTGATGAATCATTGCCCCCTCAAATACAGGTTCAGGATGACCTCCCAGAACCCTCTTCAACTCTTCCTCGCCTCCCTCTCCCACTAAAGGATTAAGAGCCACAGCAAGAGTATCTTTAGAGACTACCATCCACTCATGCTCTTCTGCTCCTATGTTGACAAGAGTTATGGTGACAGTGTCTCCTGCCTTAACTCTCAGTGTAGGTCCACCATCAACTTGGCTAAACCCGAATTCTCGAGCATCTAACTCAAAGCTCTTTGTGCCAGCTGGCTGACTTAAAGAGAATGATGCTACTGCTACCACTGCCAACGCCACCGCCAAAACTGCAATCGCCATTACAAATACTCTCTTCACCGTAGATCACTAGGATGAATCAAGAGATCAGACTTCACGATCAGATTTATCCATATCTGTAAAAAAGCAAAGGAACTCACACGCTTTGGAGACCCTGCTTGACACCTATTTAGCAACCAAGATAAAAGGAACTGATTCAGCTAGGTCGGCACTAGAGGATGCGGATTCTTGCTCGGTAAGCGATATGAGTCGAGAAATAGACGTTTGGCTTTACTGTCATTATTCGCTGTCATTTACACCGTGCTTCGGCTTGTACCGACGTTCCCCATGGTCGGTGTCACTGCAACCTTTGCAGCCTCGGATGTGATAGCACCTCTCTATGGCCTTATACTGGGACCCTACATAGGAGGGGGCAGTATAATTCTTGGGACGTTTTTAGCTGCGGTGTTTGGGCGTCCTATGGTCTTTTTAGGCTTGGATTTTCTTCCCGCTACAGTCGGCGCCGTGTCTCTAGGTTTCTTGGTGAGACGGAGGTTTCATAATATCACTGCTGTCTTCATAGTATTGTTAGCGCTCTTCCTGATCAATCCGTTGACCCTTCCGTTGGTGGGGCTCCCCAATGGGGTGCTTGTGCCTTTCAATTGGCTTCACTTTGTAGCTTTTGTTATCCTTGTCTCTCCTTTGAGCCGTAGAGCAGTCAATTGGGTAGTATCTCCTTCACATAGATATTTAGCTCAGGGTCTGGCTGTCCTCTGCTTTATAGGGACAATGATGCAGCATTTAACCGGTGCTCTTCTTTTTGAGTCTGTTTTCGGATTGTTGCTCGGCGCAATCGCGCTTGAGGCTTGGCCCGGTGTCTGGACAGCGGTTTTTTACCTTTACCCACTCGAACGTATCGTCATTACAATCATTGCGACGCTGATAGGCTCGGCTTTGATCACAACGTTAAGAGTGGCTGGTATGGGTGAACAGAACCATAGCTAGTTAATGTAATATAAAGTCGCGGGAAAAGTTTCAAATCCTCTTGCAGTGATACCTGAAAGGAGCTTGCATGGGAGTCGCTTGAATTTGCTAAAATTCTCAGTGGAGGTGGGTCCGAAAGGATCTGCAACCGATTATGATACGCTAAGGAATATCTGTCTCGAATGTGAGAGACTTGGGTATAATGCTGTATATCTTCCTGACGGTGTACAATGGACCGACTTCGAATGCTGGACGGCTCTGTCTCACATTGCCGCATCAACGGAGGATCTAAGGCTCGGCCCGGCAGTAACATTCGTAACCTATAGACACCCGCTTATTCTAGCAAAAATGGCGGCAACTCTTGATGTTCTTAGTGATGGCCGGCTTGAATTCAGACTGGGCGCAGGAGGATCAGGGGTACTCATCGATAGGGTGCACTGCGGCATAGCTTTACCTAAACCTATCTTACGGGTGGAGATGCTTGGTGAAGGCATACATGTCATTAAGAAGCTGTGGAGAGAGGAGAAGGTCACCTTCAAAGGAAAGCACTTTGTTACAAAAGACGCTACTTGTGACCCGAAGCCGCTTCAGAAACCCTATCCACCAATAACTGTAAGCGCCACAAGTAAAAGGATGCTCAGGATCGCGGCTGAACACTCCGATATCTGGGAAGTATCTGAAAGCCTTAATGACTACCGATGGAAGGTTGAGGTCTTCAAAGACTACTGCAAAGAGTTTGGTAGGGATGCTGACAGCATAGTAAGGGCCTTCGAGGTTACTGTAGTTATCGCAAAGAGCGATCGTGAAGCGGAAGAGATGGCCAAGAAGTATCAATCTAAACGTGTAAATACCAAAGGATATGGATTCAACCCTTTGAAGAACGCGATCATAGGTTGCCCAGACCACTGTGTCGAAAAGATTATGGAGTATCGTAGGGCGGGAGTATCTTCCTTCACAATCCTTTTTATCGGTTTAAAAGAACTAGAACCTCTACGATTATTTGCAGATTATGTGATTCCGGCTGTTAAGAATATGTAGAATTTCCTTCGCGCCATACTTGAGCAGTAATACCCTAGCCACGACGCCTATGAAGACGCCGTAGATCGGATGCATAATGAAACCTCCAAGAAGTATTGTCCACATCACATAGCTACGTTGGTCTGGTCAACTCTAGATCACGGCTCTAAGATTGTCTGGTATGGCTGGTCAGGACGAAGGTTGACTATGTAGTCTAAAATCGACATCTCAAGAGATCTGTAAGAATGCCAAAAGCCTTCGCTCACCCTAAAAAGTGTACATTACGTTCTGATTGCTCCACTTTGCAGGTCTGCTCTTACCTAGTTATCTGACTTGCTCGGTGATGTCCGCTCGTTAAACGCGGTTACACTGGTCTTTACCGTGTTGACTAGCCAAAGAATTCCTTCGGAGTAACAGCAACCTCATAGGTGCTAGGAGTAATGGGAAGCTTAGCTTTTTCTACCTCAGCGAACCAAAGTCTTCCAGCCTGATTTAACCACTCATACTTATCCACATGGAATATGTATAATACAGAGGCATCTTGAGGGAAGTATGGTCCATCTATCTTCCCGCCGATCTTCTCTTGAATC
>JARPAQ010000192.1 GCA_029460375.1 Nitrososphaerota archaeon
TCTATGCTTTTAACTCTTTTTAGCTGCTGGTAAAGTAAAGATTAAAAGTTGATGCTTAAACCTACGTGAGTGGTAGATTTGTTCTTCATCGGTGAAGCGCTAGTAGGCGAAGGCAACGAAGTTGCTCACATAGATCTTATGATAGGTGATAAAGAGGGGCCTGTGGGACAGGCATTTGCAACCGGGTTTACCCAGCTCTCCTTCGGGCACACACCTCTATTGGCCTTGATAAGGCCCAATTTACCTTCAAAGCCTTTCACACTGATAACTCCGAAGGTGACAGTGAAGGATATGGAGCAGGCTTCCAAGATATTTGGTCCTGCTCAGGCGGCCGTAGCTAAGGCTGTTGCAGACGCTGTTGAAGAGGGTATCCTACCTAAAGATCAGATTGAAAATATGGTCATAGTCTGCAGCGTATTCATACACCCGGAGGCTAAAGACTTTAGGAAGATATATCACTATAATTATAGTGCGACCAAACTTTCAATCAAACGGGCGCTTGAGAACTATCCCTCACTCGAAAAGATAATGTATGACAAGGATAGAGCTAAACACCCGATTATGGGCTTTAAAGTTCCTCGCTTATGGATGGCTCCATACTTACAGATAGCCTTAGACTCGCCTGACCTAGACGCGGTGAAGAAGATAATATCTCAGCTTCCGAAGAGCGACCGGCTTCTGTTGGAGGTTGGAACTCCTCTTCTGAAAAAGTACGGGGTGAAGGTGATACGAGATATACGGGAGGTTGCAGAGGATGTCTTCATAATAGCTGACCTTAAGACGCTTGATGTGGGGCAGGTCGAGGTTGATATAGCGTTCAATGAGACGGCGGACGCTGCTGTTGCTTCTGGCTTGGCTTCTAAGGCGACTATAGACAAATTCATCTACGAAGCGAAGAGGCTGGGCATATACTCCGCTATAGATATGATGGCTGTCGTAGATCCAGTGAAGGTTCTGAAGGGTCTTGAGGATACTCCTGACATTGTGATACTTCACAGAGGTATAGATGAAGAGTCAGGGGGAAAGAGTCGGTGGCAGATTATAGAAGAGATCAAGAAGGAGATGCCGAAGAAGAAGATACTCTTCGCAGTGGCCGGGGGAATAAAGGCTGGAACAGCAAAAGAGGCCCTTAAGAAAGGTGCTGATATACTGATAGTGGGACGATTCATAACTCAGTCCAAAGATGTTGAAAAGGCCTGCAGAGAGCTGCTCAGTATCGTCGGCGAAGATATGGATCTGTACAGAGTCCACGTGGAGTAAACACTGTCAAGCCAGAGACGTTATGGACGTGGCGATACCGGTCAGAAGTAGAATAATCACTCCGACTAGAAGGCCTATGGTGGCCAACCGTACCTGAAGGTTCTGAAGACCAAGAAGCTCAGGTGACGGCCCCTTAGCGGCTACACGGGCCACTTTCGGCGCTAAGACTTCGAATGCATAGACTGCTATGAATATTAAGACGGCTACAAATATGTGCTTTACAAGAAGGACTTGCGACCAAGTATTGTCAAGTAGCAGAGGGCCTAGGTAGTTCCTGCTGAAGAGCATCATACTCACACCTGTTGCCACTAGAACGATGATGCTGGAATATACAATTATCCGAAACCTCTTCATAACCAGCGGCATGAATTTACCCGCTGCACTGGGCTCTAGGCCCTCTCGAACCGAGGGTATAAGGATAAGGATGTTTACACTCATTCCTCCTATCCATACTGCAGTAGCTAGAAGGTGAAGCCAGTTTATGATTGCCAGAATTGTCAGCGTCGAAATATCCACCATACTGCCAAACACCTAAACCTGCAAGTTCCGAGCTTATATCTTATCCTAATATTCTTTGTAATAATTATGAAAAAATTGCAGGGGTTTTCGTATAACTTAATGGAGAACGCGCTTCAGATAGCTATATAGATACTTAACGTGTAATATTCATCACGTGAAGAATGCTTTATGCGTGAAGAATACTCAGTTGATTTAAGCGCCATCCTAGGTGAATTCCGTCTCCTAGTAGCAGTTTCAGGACTACTGTTCGGCTTCCTCCTAAACTTATCAGCATTCAGACGAATCGAAGCGGCGGAAGAGCAGATGGTGCTTGTCTTGGCCTTATCATCTGCAGCGGTTTCGGTGGTGATTTCCTTCTACCAGTAATATATCATCACTCCCATAGCTTCCCCCTCACTAAAGAAGAGGCGAACAAGGTTTACTTTCGGAGCCATCGGTTTGCACTCTGGGGCCTGATCGCGCTGATAACCACGATATACTTTGCCCTTATCCTAGCATTATATGCTCAGCTGGGCCGCCAATCATATCTGGTCGCAACGTTGATACTGTCGGTACCGGCCATTCTATTTATGATGAGAAAGGTTCAGGTACCTTCAAGCAGAAGGAGGAAGAAGTAGGCTCCTGATGCTCCAAGACTTCCTTTGCTGTTAAACTACCCACTAAACCCCATCAGATCCTTAGATAGCTTTTTTTATTTTGAAATACTATACACAATGGAGTTGAATATAGATTGGTATACAAGATTATAGAGATAGTGGGAAAGTCTGACAAAGGGTTCAAAGAGGCAGCTCAAGACGCAGTCGAAGTAGCCAGCAGGACAATAAAGGCGATCCAATGGGTGGAGATAGTGAACTTCGGCATGACGGTCAAGAACGACAAGATAGCAGAGTATCAAGCTAGGACAAAGATAGCCTTCGAAGTCAAACCTGACTAACTAGGAAAAATAGGTTAATCAAAAGCATCTAAAGAGATGGAAACGTGGTAACAGAGAAACAA
>JARPAQ010000036.1 GCA_029460375.1 Nitrososphaerota archaeon
ACAGCTGTGAAGCGTAAAGCGGGATTAGGTCTCTAAAAATAGGGGGTTGGCGACTATTATCGTCGCCTTGTTACGAGTACTGCTGCTGCGATTATAGCTATTACTGCTACGGCTACTGCTGCGTATGTGTATTCAGCTGGAAGTCCGGTCGTGACCTCGACTGTGCTGGTAGTTGTTGTTGAGCTTGTAATGGTGGTGCTGGATGTAGCGGTGGTTGTTACAGTGGTGGTCGTGCCTTCAGCAAAACCTTGTATGGCTTGCATTCCTACCGGTGCTAGTGCTTTACTTCCCAGTGGGAAGAGTCACTTGACTTTGAGGTTCTGGACGTTGTCCTTGTTGATCTGTGTCTGTGGGCTGTAGTTCCTAGGGGATTATAATAGTGATGACGAAACCACCAAAAACACTCTATTCGTTGTGTATTAGTTCAGATACCCGTGAAGCAGCCCTCTTCTCAAGATCCTCCTTATTAAAGACCTCTTTGAACGACCCGCTCATCAAATCGACGTACAGAGCTGCTTCTTCACTGCTCATGTACTGAAATTGGTATTCACCATCATATGGCGAGGGCGCACCGTCTCTAGTCATAAATTCAATATGCATCAGAGGGTCGCCTTTCCGTATCGTTATGGGCTGTCGATCGTTACTCAGGTTTACGAGCTCGAGGGCGAGTCTTCCTACAAATCCGCTGTGAATCTTCGCTGCGTTGAGGAATGACAGGCCCATCCTGCCGTATCTGCTCTTAGCTGTTAGATGTGCAACGTAGTTGGGGGGTGTGAATACGATTTCATGAGATATCAGGTTCTTATGCTCAAGGTAGTGGAGTGTAGTTTTTTCTCTGACGGTTAGTATATAGCCGTCGCCGTCGAGGAACTTATTGTCGAAAGGATAAATGCACTTGTACTGTTCTATAAGTTTGATGAGACCGTCTTTACCTGTTACACACAATTCGCCTGCACCTACGCCTACTCACTTGCAGCGGATTATAACTATTGTCCAACGCTATAAGTGGCCTAGTTAACCCTCTAAGGATCCTGTACTACGTCCCATCCGTCTGTTCAGCAGTATCATCCCGACTGCGAGAATACTCGTTATGATAACAAGCGTCTCGAAGTAATTTACCAGTAGACTGCGTCCAGCGGCCTGTTCACACGTATCTATGGATGCTGTAAGAGCGCAGGCGAAGTAGACATATGAGCCGGAAAGAAAGTTGAATGACCAGTGAAGGAGCACCGCAGCTGGAAAACCCTGCTTAAAGTATATCCAGCCGAGCAGTATCCCAGCGATTGTTGCTGTGGGTAGCTTCCCAATTCCCCAGGTTGTGCCGTACGCTAGGTGTGCGACGCCGAAGAATATGCCTGAAACAACTATAATGAGGTACATTAAGGAACGGTATTCACTTGGATGAATAGAGTGTTCTTCAAGAAACGTCGAGGGACGCCACAGAGCCTTCAATGAACTTGATCGGTTACTTCGCCCCAGAAGCACAAAGAAGGCGACACCTCCTATTAATGTAACCCTGAAACCCAACTCCTCAACTATAGGTGCTATAGACAACATAGTGAACGCTCGGATGGGGGTGTTATCAGGGGGCACTCCAGTCGGTAGTCCTACTTGGTTCTGTAAAAACTCCATAATTGAAAACACCATGATCATAATCGTGAAGTACGTTACGACTGTGAACGCATTGTTGTCATAGAAAGGAAATTTGTTTATTTTTCGAATTCTGCGAAGTACTCCTAAGATTGATCGTTTTGGGCCATTTATCGTTATCGCGAATATCAGGATGAATATTGACCATACACCCGCAAAGATATCGCCTAACGAGGCTGTCGAGAATATTGGGAGAGGTACGCCGAATATGAATATTGGGAAGAGGGTTATGGGGTTGGCTACTTCTCTGTTCCCCAACTCTGTGTTGAAGACGGTGTATCCTCCTAAGACGAAGGAGAAGAACATGGTTGTGATCATTATCAAGCAGGCTGCTGCGAAGATGTAGGCGTATGCTAAGAAGGCTGCTCTGAACAATTTACCTTTACCTTGCTTAGCCATACCCCTCACTGTACTCAACCTATTGATATGAATAGACGCTTTAAAACTTCAACTATCGTCTTCCAGAGCGACTGAACCCTGATAACCGCATGATCTACATACATATTCTTGCGGTACGAGCCATCCACCCAAAGTTGAAGTTGACTTCTTTAACTCTTTTAGGCAGCGTGGGCAGATCTTCTTCTTTTTAGAAATTACCCGACGAATCCTGATTTCACGCATCGCCATCAGCCTCTCTGTTCAAGACAGTATCTTCGGCCTACTGCACTTCTATGGATGTTTCGATGAAACCGAGCTGAACTAACTGATTCTTTATGTCATCTCTATGATCCCCTTGCAGAAGAATGTATCCATCCTTCGCCGTTCCACCACAGGCGAACTTACTCTTGAGCTGATAAGCTATCTTCTCTAGATCTGTTCGTTTAGGGTTCAGCCCCTCGATCATAGTAGTGGGTTTACGGTACCTCCTCATTTCAAGCCGCACAACTATTCGAGTTTCCTCCTTCTCCAGCTCCTCACACACGCAGAGATCTGAAGGTAGACCACAGTTTCTACATATCTCAGCCATCAATTCGACCTCGCGGTGTTATGGGCTTCTATTTCTTTAGGAACAGGATTGCGCCTCTTCTTTTCTGTTATTAATAGTCCGATGTACTTGCTCAGTGCTTCACGCATAGGCGGTTCTAACTTTCATCTCACACTATTTAAGTTTTTAAAAATAGTAGGTACGGGTTCTTATCTTTCCAAGTTTGCAGATGGAGTGCAAGAGTTTTAAACATCCTTCTCTTATGGCTTATAGGTGTCTCATGCGTAAAGATATATCGATAAAGACTATTGATAAGTTATCCGAAATGATACAGGATGCTAAACTCGGGCTAGATCCAGACATCCTAGCTAACTGGTACCGAATTATAGAGTCTGAAGCAAAAGCCTCTTGCCCAGAAAAATATAGGGCGAGTATAAAGGTGATACAGGACCCAGTGTTTCCTATGAAGTTCGAGTTAAGGGCCTCCCGAAGGGCTGTAAGGCACGTTGTAAACGCGATAGAGCACAATTTGCGTGAAATGCCCTTCTCTACTCGACTATACTTTCAGAAGCTTGAAGAGATTATAGATAATGAAGCTGCTTCATTCGAAGATTACGGCGACAAGTGATATAGGCTGGTTTGGTAGGCGGGGTCTCTCAGAAATGCCTGAAGGAGGAGGCGTATTCACAGCGTTAGAAATAATGTTCATACTTCTGGGAATAGCCCTTGTGATAATACCTGCAGTAGTCAGAAATATCCTTTCAAAGGATCTTCTGGACAGGACACCGTGGATAGTATTATACGTCTACCGCCACGACAACTTCATATTTGCCACCAGCCCGCTTCTCATACTGATAAGTCTAGCCTTCGTTCTATACGCCTTTTTCAAATAAAGGCGCGCAGAAAAGACTTTTACGATGAGAAAGATAATTCTCAAATGAGGTGCTGAGCCTTTTCAGACATAAAGATGAAGGGATTCAAACACTACACAGGCATAGATGAAGCCCTAGACATCGTCCTAAAAACCATGAGACAAGTGGATCTAGGTAGCGAAACCATCCTACTCGACGAAGCATTGAACAGAGTACTCGCTTCAGACATAGTCGCGAATGTGAATATCCCTCAAGCAGATAGATCAGCCATGGATGGATACGCCGTCATAGCTGAAGACACCTTCGGAGCATCTGAAACCAACCCCGCGATTCTTAAACTGACTGGGAAGGTTGAAATCGGCAAAACCCCTCAAATCAAGATTGAAAAAGGAAACGCCGCCGCAGTGGCGACCGGCTCCTATATGCCGAAAGGCGCGGACGCGGTGGTTATGGTCGAATACACAAAGATGCTGAAGGAAGTCAGAACGCAGATAGTGAAAGCGGTGGTTCCCGGCCAGAATGTTTCAAAGATTGGAGAAGACGTGAAGAAGGGTCAGGTTGTAGTAAAGAAGGGTACCAAGATACAGCCTCAAGATATAGGAATACTAGCAGCGCTCGGCATAGCAAGGGTGCCTGTAGTAATAAAACCGAAAGTAGCTGTAATATCTACAGGAGACGAACTGATAGACCTCGGTGAAGAGCAGAAGGAGGCCAAGATATACGACATAAACCGACACTTAACAATGGCATCCGTAACTGAATCAGGAGGCGAGCCTCTGGATCTAGGTATAGCTAAGGACAACCCCGACGATATCAGAAACAGGTTGAAGCAAGCCCTCTCTTCTGCCGACATGGTGCTGGTATCAGCTGGGACATCGGTGGGTGAAAAAGACCTGATACCGACCGTGTTAAAATCGCTGGAGGAACCAGGTATGCTGGTTCACGGGGTCTCTCTGAGACCTGGATATCCTACAGGCCTAGCAGTTATAGATGGTAAGCCTGTGATCTCTCTTCCAGGCTATCCTGTGTCGAATGCTGTAGCGTTCCGGGTTTTTGCCAAGCCTCTGATAGCCCGTATCTTGGGGACTGTTGTGGATGTTGAGCCTATTGTTCGGGCGAAGATGGCTAGGAGGGTAGCTACTCCCGGTGGATTGAGGACGTTTGTCCGTGTAAAGATATCAAGGAGTGAAGACGGTTTGACTGCTGAGCCGATAATGGCTTCCGGTGCAGGTGTTATTTCGAGTC
>JARPAQ010000037.1 GCA_029460375.1 Nitrososphaerota archaeon
GATGGCAGTGGCAGCCGATTAAAACTACGGGTTAAGGCATCCTCCAGCACCCCTAGCCTCTAACCGCTAAACAACCACCGATCGACCCAAGACAAAACCCGTTAAATCTAAACAATACAGTCAATCTAACCGACCCCACCTAGTGTTGTTATTAATAATGAGGCGGATTTGCGGTTAGATTTTTCGTCTAACGTCTTCATTAAGTCTTTAATCAGTGTCTAAGATTCATAGGGAATAGACGCTATATTCTAATTTTGTATAACTTGAACCCTGAGCGAATTAAGGAGAAGTAGGAGGAGACACTTCACGCCCAATATTTTGGTTGATTGGAAAAATATCTCTTAAATTGATACATATTTTGTAGGTTCGAAAAGGAACATACATCATCTTAACTATATCTATCGCTATATTACAATTGTGTCAATCCGAACGCTTCACAGCTAGGAGGGCTGTGGAGGTGGGGTTGTGGCGGCCCGCGACAGGCTGGTCAGTATTTTCCCACGGACGCAGGAGCCACATGCTTGCGTCCATCCAACTCCATATTATCTAACAAATAGCAGGAAAGCAGTGTCTTATGTAGTGTCACAGACGTCGCATGCGTCTAGGTCGAGCTGAGGCTCATACTGCTTGTGGACGTTACATAGAAGCCGGTGTCGCCTTATGTATAGTAGAGCTTCAGTGAACTTCGTGGCTACAGCCCGACGGTCAACCTCCTTCCCCACCAGCATACCGGTTATCTCTGAGATTGACCTTCTGACCTCTTCAACCTGAATAGAATCCTGCGCTCCTGATCCACGTTTATCGCGCAGATAGTAGCTCACAGCAGTCTGAGTCACTCCGAGGAGCTCCGCTGCCTTCGTCTGGGTCATACCGTGCTTAGACATGAGTTCCTTCGCTATGCTTGCCCTCAATGCGGGGAGGGCGGATTTTACAGCCAGTTCTTCTGGCAGTATCTTTGGAGTTACCGCGCTTACCATGGCTTCAAGATAGAAGCAGATAATCCTGAATATATATCTACCTATATCTTGAGGAGAAGGTTTAAGCGGTGCTCTGAGAATCTGGTCAGAAGAGAGTTGGGGATTATGAGTGAGGAGCGTATACTCGTAACCGCTTTGGGGCGTGATAGGGTCGGTATCGTTGCAGGTATATCGGCTGTTCTGGCTGAGCATAATGCGAATATAATTGAGTTGACATCGGCGGAGATGGGTGGATCTTTTGTTATGGTTATGCTGGTGGATATAGCTAAGGCTGATGTGTCGATGGTTGATCTTCAAGCGGTCTTGAAGAGTAAAGGGGAAGAGATCGGAGTTCAGGTTACTGCTCAGCATGAAGATGTCTTTCGGTATATGCACAGGATATAGGGTCGTTTATGTTCTCGAAAGAAGAAGTCGTAGAAACATTTGAGATGATACATCTCAGTGGGCTGAATATTAGAACCGTAACACTCGGCATAAACCTCCTAGATTGCATCGACAAAGACTTTGACAACCTGAAAACCAACATATACAGCAAGATAACCACTGTCGCAGAAAAACTCTTAGAAGAAGCTGAAAGTGTCGAGCATAAATACGGTATACCGATCGTCACCAAACGCATATCCGTAACACCCATAGCGCTCCTACTGGAGTCCACTATAGTTGACCTACCTCAAGAAGAAGCAGAAACCAGAGCTATTGGACTAGCCCAGACACTCAGCAAGGCCACTGAAAAGATAGGTGTAGATTACGCAGGAGGATACAGCGCTATAGTTCAGAAAGGCTGGACAAGTGGAGACATCGCTCTAATCAACTCCATACCAAAAGCTCTGAGCTCAACAGAAAGTGTCTGCTCCTGCGTGAATATAGCAGAAACCAGATCCGGGATAAATGTGGATGCAGCCCTAAAGATGGGGGAAATTATCAAGAAGACAGCCGAACTGACCAGCGACAGAAACGGTATAGGCTGCGGCAAACTCGGAGTATACGCTAACGCACCCCCAGACACACCCTTCATGCCCGGTGCATATCACGGAGTTGGAGAAGCCGAGGCGACAGTGAACGTTGGGATAAGTGGCCCCGGCGTTATACGAGTGATAGTTGAGCAGAGTGAAGATCTTGATTTCCGGGCTTTAGCGGAGAAGATTAAGCGTGCGTCATTCAAGATCACAAGAGTAGGGGAGCTGATAGGGCGTGAAGTCGCTAAACGCCTAAAGGTGAAGTTCGGCATAGTGGATCTATCAGTAGCCCCAACCCCCGCCAAGGGTGAAAGCATAGCTGGTATTATAGAAGCCATGGGGATAGATTACTGCGGAGCACCCGGTTCAACAGCTGCTCTTGCACTACTTACAGATGCTGTGAAGAAGGGTGGGAGTATGGCCACCTCGTCTGTTGGGGGGATGAGTGGAGCCTTCATTCCAGTAAGTGAAGACTCAGGTATGGTGAAAGCGGCTCAGGTAGGAGCGTTATCCATAGAGAAGCTTGAAGCTATGACATCGGTCTGCTCGGTGGGGCTGGATATGGTGGCGATACCGGGTGATACGTCTGCTGAGACTATTGCAGCCATCATACTTGACGAGATGGCTATAGGGGTGGTGAATAATAAACCACTGGGTGTGAGAATAATTCCTGTACCGGGCAAGAAGGCTGGTGACAAGGTGGAGTTTGGGGGTCTTCTCGGCTCAAGTGTAGTTATGCCTGTAAGTCCCTACGGATCTTCAAGGTTTGTGAAGAGAGGGGGACAGTTCCCGTCGCCTATAAACAGCCTCACAGGATGAGGACTCAGTTCTCCGTTATGAGCGGCGCGTTCTCATGCTTTCGTGCTCGTAAAACTGTATCATGCATCGCGTCCACAACGGCAGCTGCTATACGTCCCGCTGATATTTTAGATGGTGTGGGTTCAGGTGTGATTGGTTTTTTAAGTTGTTCTACCA
>JARPAQ010000038.1 GCA_029460375.1 Nitrososphaerota archaeon
AACCTACAACCAGTTCGCCCAGGAGGCGGTTCTAGGCAAGATAGCTTCAGACGTTTACAACTCAGCCAAGAAGGTCTCCCGCCTCAGACACGTAGGGGTGAGCAAGACCAAACTCATCAAAAAATCCACGATAGATGTTGAAGACACGTCGGTGCTTCAACCAGAGCCTGAAGAAACCGTGCCTGAGGAATCCGAAGAGGTTGAGTTACCCACTGCACCCGCATCGACAAGTTAAGCTAGCTCAAGCATTCGATCTATAGATCTTCTAGCCTTCGAAGCAGTGTCTTCAGGCACCTTGACTTGATAAATCATTTCGTCGAGAGATCTATGCACTTTATCGAGCGTAATCTTCTTCATATACTCACAGACGGCGTCAGGGTTCACCGGTAGGAAGGTCTTTTCAGGGTTATCCTTCTTCATCCTGTAAAGTATCCCCACTTCAGTCGCTATGACGAAGCAGTCAGCGCAGGACTCCTTGGCGTAACGTATCATCCCTTCTGTCGAGAGAATATGGGTGCCTTTTGGCGATATGTCCCCATTGGCTAGGTAATACATACTGGGCGTCAGGCATCCGCATTCAGGGTGTATCAAGAACTCAGCGTCTGGATGCTGCTGTCTGATGGTGTTAACTAGGCTAGGCCGTATGCCTGCGTGAACGTGGCATTCGCCGGGCCATAGATGCAGTTTTCTTCCGGTGGTTGCTTCTAGGTATGTTCCTAGGAATACGTCGGGTAGGAACAAAATTTCTTTGTCGAGTGGGATGGCGTTTATGACTTTCAGGGCGTTTGTTGAGGTGCAGCAGTAGTCGCTTTCAGCCTTGACATCCGCGGTGGTGTTTATGTATGAAACTACGACTGCGTCTGGATACTTCTTCTTCCAAGCTTTTAGCTGGTTTATGTTTATAGTGTCTGCTAGGGAGCATCCTGCTTCTGGTTCAGGTATGAGCACCGTTTTTTCGGGGCATAAGATTGAAGCTGTTTCAGCCATGAAGTTCACTCCGCAGAATACGATTACATCAGCGTCTGTCTCAGCTGCTTGTCTGGAGAGTTTCAGAGAGTCTCCCGTGTAGTCGGCTATATCCTGTATCTCTCCTATCTGGTAGTTATGCGCCAAGATTACTGCGTTTCGAGACTCTTTCAGTAGGAGTATGTCTTCTATCAGGCGGTCTATCTGCCTCGTCTTGAGCCTCTGCATACAAGCTTCGCTCTATTTTCGTTTCAGGGTATTAATATAGAGTCGTATATCCGCAAAAGGTTTAGCTGCCAGACCTAACCTTAGCAAAAACGGCGTAAAATCGGCGCATATGTGATATGCTAGGTTCCGATACGTATTTCTCTAGAAGCTCTAGATCTCAACGTCTCGATGGCTGAAAGGACTGCTAGGTAACTTGTCTTCGGGTTCGCAGGATGCCTGATATTTTCAAGAAGAACCTTCATCCTCCCAAAGCTCCCTTCAACCTCTATCTCATGAATATTCCTAGTCACCGAGGGATCAGCGACCACACGCACAACCGTATTCGCACCACCTATCCCCGCCAAGCTCAAGGCCGCTGAAACATTCACGTTAGCGGGAAAAGCCTTGACCGCCTCATCCGCAGCCCCCTCAAAGATGACCCTAGCATCTCTAAGTCCTTCAGGATCTTTGACAACCCTCTGGAAGTGCGGCGAATCTTTCAGAGAGTCAGGATGCTTTCGAGTCGTCAAGACAACCCTATCTACACCTCCCAGCTTCGCTGCTTTCACCGCATCCAACCCCCCTATAGCGCCTGATGGTACAAGCACTTGCCGCTCCTCCCTTTCGGCAGCGGTCTTGATCTTCTTTAGAAGTTCTTCATCGAGAAGTGCGCCTACACTCATTATCATGATGTCCTTACCTGAGACGATTATCTTTTCAGCGTATTGCTTCACAGCTTCTTGAGATGCAGCTTCTGCAACTAATTCTGCACCCGACTCTTTTAGAAACTTTTCAAATTCACGGTATGCTTTCGGTCTGTGCTTCAGCTTCTTCACGAGATCTTCCATCTGCTCTGCGTATATGTCAAATACTGCTACCAGATCAGTGTTGGCGACTGTACCGTCGTCTATGGCTTTCGCCAGCATTGTTCCGATGGCACCGCATCCTATAAGCCCCACTCTGACCATATCACCCAACCTCCTTTTTTCCGATAATCTCTAGGCTGAAGTCTATACTCTTCGCAGAATGCGTTATACCGCCTGATGATACTGCGTCTACACCTGCCTCGCTGTATCTCTTCACATTCTCCACACTAATCTTTCCAGAAGCTTCGAGAAACACCCTATCCCTGATACGCCTCTCTTCAAGCGCCTTAACCACCCTAGATACCTCTTGAGGATTCATGTTGTCAAGCATAACTATATCCGCACCCGCCTCAACTGCCTCCAGAGCCTCATCATAAGACGAAGCCTCAACCTCTATCTTCTTAGTGAAACTGACCCTTTTTTTGGCCAACTGCACAGCCTTGGCTGCGGATCCCGCTATCTTGATATGATTATCCTTGATGAGGACAGCATCGTCAAGCCGAAACCTATGAGTGTCTCCCCCTCCGGAATAAACAGCCTTCTTATCGAACAGCCTGAAGCCCGGCAGAGTTTTTCGTGTGGCAGCAACCCTGATCTTCGGGTTCCCTCTGATAGCCTCTTCCACCAGCCTCTTAGTTTCCGTCGCCACACCCGACATTCGACCCAAGATATTCAGCGCCGTCCTTTCACCTTTCAGAATGGAACGAGCATTACCATTCACCTTCAAGATCGTATTGCCTGCCTCAACGGTATCCCCTTCTTTCACCAAGTCATTAACAGAGCACTTCAGCAGGTTGAATATCGAGATAGCCTCCTCCACCCCTGAAACTACCGCGTCTTCTCGGCATATTATTCGGGCTTCTGCGTATGCGTCACGCTCGATTACAGCGTCGGTCGTTATATCTCCCGAGCCTAGGTCTTCCTGTAGAAACTCCATTACTCTACGGCTGATAAGTGGATCCAATGTATTTCCTTTTGACTCACTCAACTTTCTTGTAGTTTACCATCCTTATAGGTAAAATAAGGGTTTGGTCATAGGCAGAAATTATACATACTAGTACGTTGACGGTAAATATTGCAGAGGCGCTTGGATGATTAAAGTCTTGGTCATGAAGACCCGTAGATCTGAAAGAGCCTTCAACCAGATCTTAGAGATACTGCGAGATTCGAACATAGAGTTCAAGTTAATCGATGACATCTCTTCTTCAGACACAGAATGGGGTGAGTTCGTGCTCACTCTAGGTGAAGACAGCGACATACTGCAGACGCTTCATAAGACAGTCAGGTTCGGCATACCAGTACTAGGTGTGAACGAGACAGACGGCGAGAGTTTTCTCACTGAACTGGGGTTATCCCGACTTCGCCAAGCGATAAAGCAGATAGAGAAAGGGAAGTTCGAGGTAGAAGAAGCCAAGACGCTGACTGTGAAGACTGATCGAGTGGAAAACCCGCCGGCTATAAACGAAGTGGCCGTCTTTCCACACCGTTCCGCAACTCTTCTTGAATACACACTCAAGGTTGATGGTGAAGAGATATGGACAGATAGCAGCGACGGCGTAATAATCGCCACACCCACAGGCTCGACCGCGTACTCTATGTCGGCAGGTGGACCTATGATACTGCCTCAAGCCAGTGTCTTCACCATAGTTTCGGTAAACTCCTTGGATGTAACTCGTAGACCTCTTATTGTTCCTGAAGACGCCGTCGTGAGTATAGATAATGTAGTGAGTAAACTGCAGTGTGAAGTGATTATCGACGGTATATTCCGTTCAAAGATAGGTCGGTTGGTTGAAGTATCCAGATCTAGGAATCCAGCACGCCTAATTAGGCTGCCTAAAACCTCGCCCATAGCTGAGAAGATGGCTAAGAAGGTGATGCTTGCCCGAGATCTTCTAAGTATGCCGCCGAGTGCGAAACTCATGTTGAAGACCTTAGAGTATGAGGGGCCTTTGAGCCGGAGAGACATCTTGAAGAAGACTATGCTTCCGGATAGAACCGCTAGTCTGGCTCTTTCGATTCTTCTTGAAAGAGGGTTGGTGAAACGAAGGTCTTCTTTAAGGGATGGTCGCGAGAAGGTGTACTATGCCGTTTAAACAAATGTTTAAAACTTGTGGTATTATTGTTACTAATTGCATAAGATCTGTAGATGTGAAATAATGGTATCACGTATAATGGCGCACGGCATACTTATGTTTTCAGTAATACTTGTTGGTGCAGCCATGGCTGTAGTCTATGGTGGTGTAATTGAGGCTTATGATAACGAAACGCATAAACCTGCAGTGCAGCAGCGTCAGCCAGTGGAGTACAGGATAGAGGGTAGTGTAGAGTCGATAAGTTTCGGGAAGAGGGCGGTCGTGAATGACACGGTTACGATAACGGTGAGAAACTCAGGGAATGTTCCTCTAAGAATCAGGGCAATATCAATTAACGAAATATCGCATTTGAACAATCTGATATCCTCACATATGTTCGATGCAGAGGGAAACATATACTTCTCCAGAACAATACCTGCAGGAGGATTCGGTATCATCAAATTGGCTACACTTCCTTCTGATATGGTGCCGGAGGACAACATCTACAACGTTAGTATAAGAACTAGGTATGGTTGGATCCATGAATCATTCGAGGCTGGTGGTAACATTTATCGCAACCCGTCTGGTTTAGAGCCTTATACACCTCATATCTTTACCCTTCTATTCGGTTCTTTCGTAGGCGTATATTACTATCGAAGGATAAAGATGCTGGACTGAGGCTTTCTTCAACCTCTCCTAGCGGTTGAAACTATCTTCACAACATCCGAGTCCTTCAGGATGTGGTCTGCTCCCAGTCTCATACCGGTTTTTGCATCGACTGCGTACAGGAAAGTTTCACCAAGTTCACTATGAATAGCGAAGGCTAGATCTTTAGCCGTAGAACCCTGTTTCAGTATATAGGCGTCTGGGAGGATGTTGCCTTTCTTGTCTGAGAACTTATGTTCATCTTCAACAGGGTATACGACTATACCCTCTAAGAGGTCAAGGTACGCCTTGTTTATCGTCTGCTGTACTCCTGTGGAACCCCAGATCTTCAAGACATTTTCTTGAACCATCTCCAGCGCCTTGAGCTGAGCTGGGTTGAGATTCCCTGAATCTGGAATCTTGAAGGTAGACGAGCCCGGTATGTAGTCTATAAGTTTCTTGTCTGATGCTCTTCGGAGTAGGAGCTCCGCTTCAGCTGCGCACGGTACTACAACCCGGTCGGTAGCCTTTATCTGCTCGATGTTCTCTTTTGCCGATGGAAGATCAGCTTTGTTTGCTGCGATTACCGATGGTTTTGACACTTCTCTTAGGGCTCTGCTGAAGTTCAGTATATCGTCGTCACTCCACCCTGTTGGTTTGTCAAGCGCTAGCTCTATCTTCTCAGCGGCGCTATGGATATGCTTCTCTTTTATCGCAAGTCCACTCAACCTTTCAGCAAAGATCTCAGCTGCCTTTGTGCTGTCTGATTCTACTGATCTCGATACGCGCTGCCAGTCCTTCTGAAGTATCTGTTTCAGCCAAAGGTCAAACTCATTTTCGACGATCTCGATATCTTTAAGGGGGCTGTAGGAGCCTTCGGAGGTTATCACGCCCTCCTCGTCCGTAGACCCTGAAGCATCTACTACATGAGTAAGGGCATCCGCCTGCCTCATATTGTCCAGAAATTTGTTCCCTAATCCTCTGCCCTCAGCCGCTCCTTTAACTAGACCTGCTACATCTATAATCTTTATCGGGATGAGGCGTGTCCCGTCTATGCAGCGGGAGTTTACAGGATTATCCTCAACCCCTAGCACTTTACATACGCATTTGGTGGTTATGTATGCTACGCCGAAGTTCGGCTCCACAGTCGTAAAGGGGTAGCTCGCCATAGGGACGTTGAGTAGTGTGGCTGCGTTGAAGAAGGTTGATTTCCCTACATTCGGCTTCCCAATTATACCGACTATCATACAGTCAATTAAGTGAGTGTTCACCTTATTAAGCGAGCTCAAAGAAGCATCTCGCCATCCCGAAACCGTTATCGGCGGCTTAGACGATCACATTGACGGTATCATTGAAGTCTAAAAATGTCAAGTATCAGGTGCTCTTCGTGTGTATCAAAAACTCCTGCAGAAGCCAAATGGCTGAAGCCATCTTAAACCATCTGGCAAAGACAAAGAGATTAGGGATAAAGGCTATCAGTACAGGAACAAAACCGTCAGATAATATTAACCCTTCTGCAATCAAGGTACTCGGAGAAATCGGTATAGATATCGGGTCTCAGAAGCCGAAGCCTCTCACGCAAGAAGCAATCGAGCAGTCGGACAAGATTGTAACGATGGGTTGCTTGGCCAAAGACGTATGCCCTACAGTATTCTTGACTAAAACCGAAGATTGGACGGTTGAAGATCCAGTAGGCAAGCCGATGGAGAAGTTCAGAGAAGTTCGGGACATAATCAGAAGCAAGGTTAACCGTCTGGTTTCTGAGGCACCATCCTCTATGCAGGATGAAGTTGAATAGGCTTATCCCGGTTTTGCGCCGAGCTGGGTGCGAAATTGATATACCCTGTCTTGTGAGGGAGTAGGTTGTATGTTTAGAGCGGTTATACTGGACTTTGACTGGACCTTTAACACTTCTAGGATGTATTATGCTCGTTTTGACGAAGTATCCTTCGAGGTGCTTGCTGAAAGGTTTGGTTGTAGTGCTGCGGAAGCGGAGAGGAAGATGCAGGAGGTGAAGGAGAAGACCCTGAGCCTCACGAGTGCTATGCGGTATATAGGGCTGGACTCCGACGAGTTCTACGATGAAGTTGCTAGCCGAATGGATATATGCAGTCTACTGACTGAAGATACTCGATTAAAGGAGGTAGTTCTGGTTATTCGAGGTATGAGCCTCAAGGTTGCAATGCTCACCAACTCCGGTCGCTCTCTACTTAAGAGGGCGCTTGACGCTTTAGGATGTCCTTTCGAACACTTTGACTTCGTTGTCACCAGCAGCGAGGTTGAGCCAAAACCCAGTCTGGAGCCTTTTCGACATACAGCGGAACTTTTGAGGTGTGACCCTGAAGAAGTCCTATATGTAGGAGATAGAATATCCAGCGAGTTGAAACCAGCTAAACAGGTCGGTATGAAGACCGTGCTTATAGGCAGCGATTCTCATAACGAAGAAAGTCGGTGGATCGACTGGGCGCTACCTGATATTTATCAGCTCCCAGATCTTGTACGAAGTCTTCAGTAATGTCAGGTGCCGTAGCATGCATTATAGATATAGTAAGGCTGTGAGGCTGGGATGAGGTAGGAAGATGTCCATGATCAAGGTTCTGGTATGCGACAAGATCTCGGAAAAAGGGGTGAAGATGCTTTCAGACGCAGGATTTGAAGTGTCATATACACCCGATATAACTCCAGAGGATATACTCTCAACCATACCGGACTATGATGCTGTAATTGTTAGGAGCCGAACCAAGATAACTCACGAAGTCATAACGGCAAGCAAACGGT
Source organism: Nitrososphaerota archaeon (assembly GCA_029460375.1). Classification (GTDB taxonomy): domain Archaea; phylum Thermoproteota; class Nitrososphaeria; order Nitrososphaerales; family JACPRH01; genus JARPAQ01. The sequence goes on from JARPAQ010000038.1 coordinate 7,535, forward strand.
TGAAGGCAGTGGGGCGAGCTGGTGCGGGGCTGGACAACATAGATCTAAAGGCCGCTGAAGAGGCAGGTGTCAAGGTGTACAACACACCCGACGCTCTTACAAACGCTGTAGCCGAGCTCGTCATAGGGCTTATGCTGAGTCTGTCCAGAGGGATATGTGTAGGAGACTCAGGTTTGAAGAAAGGTGAATGGTTGAAGAGCCGCCTTTTGGGTCAAGAGTTGAAGGGCAAGTTACTCGGTGTTATTGGTATGGGGCGGATAGGTAGACGTGTAGCCGAGATTGCGTACATCTTCAGAATGCAGATTCTATACTACGATATCATCGAGATACCTAGAGATGTGATAGAACGGCTGAACCTCCAATTCACCGAGCTCGATGACCTTATAGCCAAATCCGACTTCATAACTCTCAACATACCTCTCACACCAGACACCAAGCACTACATAGGCAAGGAGAGACTGGCTAAGATGAAAAAGACAGCCTACATAATTAACGCTTCAAGAGGAGCGGTAATCGATGAGAAGGCGCTGCTGGAAGCTTTGAGGAATGAGAGTCTGGGGGGAGCTGCTCTTGATGTTTACGAGGTGGAGCCTCCGGGGCGAAGTGAGCTTATAAGCCTCCCTAATGTGATATGCACTCCTCATATAGGTGCTCAGACAGTGGAATCTCAAGAAATAGCGGCGACGGGTATATCTGAAAAGATTATAGGGCACTTCAAGACTGTTGGATAAGGTTTAAGAAGAGTTCAGAATCATCCGGGTTGTCCAGAGAATGTACCGAGAGATAAGTAAGACTTGGCGGGGTATGCTCAGTAAAAGGAGTGATGAACTGAAGGCTAAGGGCATAGACCTTAGAAGACGCAGCACCATAGAGCGTTTAGAAAGACCTACTCGTCTGGATAGGGCTAGACGCTTAGGCTACAAGGCTAAACCGGGCTTCATAGTTGTCCGTATAAAGGTCGGCCGGGGTGGTATGAGGCGCAGTAAGGCGAGTGGAGGAAGAAGGCCCAAGCATGCTGGTATCGTGAAGATGAAGGCGGATGTAAGTATGCGTCAGACCTCAGAGAAAAGGGTTGCAACCAAATTCCCCAACCTTAAGGTTCTCAACTCATACTTTCTGTATAAAGATGGCAAGAACGCGTGGTATGAAGTAATACTGATCGACCCACATAATCCTTCTGTGAAGAGCGATAAGGATGTTGGAGGGTTGGCCGCCAACCCTTAGAAGCCTGCAGCCACTGGGTCAGACGGCTTTATCAGTTCGCGTAGAATCACGGTGGCGTACGATCCTTTTAGGAGAGTAAATTGAAGCAGGCAAGAGGATTTATCTGTTGATTCTGTCTGGATGTTTAATTCGTTCGCCAGTAGGGGCGGGATTCTGAACCCGCCCTCCATGCTCAGCTCCGGCATCTGTTTTATGTAAAACTGTCTCGGCGATATGTCTTCCTCCTCCAATATGCTCTGAGTTATCTGGTCGAATCTACCATTACTAGCTCTGAAGGTGTATCCTACTAGTTGAACTAGTGGGGTTATCTTCTTTTTCGAATCACCTGTCTCTTCTCCACTTCGGGCTCTCTTTATTTCAGATATGCTTCCGTCTCTCATATCTAAGGTACCGTAAATATCGTCAGCATCAACACTAGTCAAATCTTGCTTCTCTTCAACTGCTTTAGACATAACTCGGTTGAATAGATACGACTGATAGGAGTTTATGAAGAGCCTCCTAACCGAGATCGGAACAGCTCTCAGCGCCTTTACCCAGTCTCGAGGATTCTCTATAAGCGACTTCACCACACTCTGCTCTATATCTTGGTTCCACTTCAACCTCTTCAGAAGAGAAGGGTAGTTAGCTGGATCTTTCATCTCTTCTCTTGACGCATTGATCTCCTCATCCTGCTGCTCTGAAGGGTATGAGACTAGTGTTGTAACAGCCTCTTCAAACCTCCCTCTCAGTATATCCCTCCCAACTAGATGGTTTACAGGTCTCTTGGCTCCGAACCTCTGGTATCCGTAAAAGTTCGGTACACGCATATCCTCAACGGTGCGCTTCAACTCTGCTGCGGCGGTCTTGATGCTCTCTATAGTGCTCTCTGTGTCTGTTATTCTAATTGTGAAGCGGTTTCCCGCTAGGCTTCTTCGGGTCAGAAGGCTGTTGTGGTATCCGTAGAGTTCTAGAGATATTTTCGGTGATACTTGGATATTCCTTGGAGCATCTTCTTTAAGGTGCTTTGGGCTGATGTACTGAGTGGTTTGAGCTCGAGAGTCTTTCAGTCCTAGGTAGTGTGTCTTCCATCCGAGCCGATGTCTTATCTGCTGGATGGCGTGAAGTGTATCTACACCTTCTTTCGCCAGTATGTAGACTGGGTACTGGTTTGTAGATGTGGGTCTATCTGATATGCTGCCTAAAGTCTGAGGGTCAAGTATCTCTTCCACCTTAAAGTCTTCGTATCTACTTCTTATCCTGCCTCCTATCCCTTCAAGATCTGTAGCATACCTGTAGATACCTATCTGGGCATCGATGCCTCCGATGCTGCGGCTCGTCTTCATCAGAACCATTTCTCTAGGCTTTCAGACCTTTCCTGCTCCACCTTTTCAAGCCTTTCAAGAGCCCGGTTTACTCTGTCTTCAGAGAAGGCCCGTTCACCGCAGAGAAAAGCTATAACCTTGCCACGATCAGGGGGACTCCACTCTACCTTCTTCTTCGGCTCCGTGACTTCGGGGTGAAGGAATATCTCCCTTATAGCTTGGTAGTCTATCTTCTGTAATTCTTCTTTGATGCTTACTATCTTCTCTAACCGACCATACTTCTTCACATACTTCAAAGCAGTAACGGGCCCTATGCGTTTGAAACCGTCTGGGTTAAAGTCAGTCCCCACTAGAATCCCGATATCTACCAGCTGCTCACAAGACACTCCAAGCAGCTCGAGAAGCCTCTTCATCTCTATCTCCTCAGGCTCCACGTTGACATAGACGTTTCTGCCGGGTAGCTTCCTTCTTCCGGATACTGTTACGTTTCTTACAAGCCTTGCGGCTCCGAAGAGCAGTGCGTCAAAGTCTTGGCTCGCTGCGTCTGTCGCTACACCTATCTTCGTCAGGTAAGCTGCTGTCGCCTCTCCTTCTGACGGTGCGTCTATCCAAGGTATCCCCAGCAGGTCTAGCATTCGTTTGGTGTCTTCTACCATGTAGTCTTGCAGGTAGGATGTTGCTTGGGCGTATTTTCGAGCTTCCGCTAGGTCTCCTCGGGCCAAGGCTTTGCTGTATAGTTTTACAGCTTCTTTTTTGACGGCTCTTCTTCTCTGAATTTCAATGGTTTTTAGTGTGGGTGGTTTGCCGTCGAGTATGTAGATCGGCTTTATCCCTAGTTCCAGCAGGTTTATGTTTCGGTAGAATAGGCCGCTTAGGTGGCTGGTTACTCTTCCCTGTCTGTCCATGAGGTGTTCTCCTCTTTCACCTCGTATTATGGCTAGGAACTGGTACAGAGCATTGTACGCATCTACGGCCAGGGTTCGGCCTGCCAGACGCTCCAGCGGTATCTTTACAGGCTTAACTAGATCTCTTAGATTTACACCCAACTCTATGCTCTACCTCTCTTTTGAAGAGAGTTACTTTTAACTTTGAAGTCTCCAATACATCAAATAACGGTGCTGTGAACGATTATGCAAGGCTGGAAATGCGAGCGGTGCGGATTTACACATATAGCCGAAGCTATAGAGAAGATCCCGAGCAGATGCCCATCCTGCAGATCCACACGGGTAAAAAGCATAATCATCCGGCCAGAGGGAGAAGATAGGTATGAACTCTCTATCCGCGAGATATACGGGATACTTGACAGAATCACAGAATTGCCTGTTCCGGAGCAGGAAGATGCTAGGAAGACGCTTAGAGAATCCGGCGGGGTTCACGTCTTATGCTTAGATGAGCGGAAAGGCAGACTCAGCGAAGTCCTCACCAGAAACGAATTAGAAGGCTACCTCTCACTTATCAGGACTCAGAACTTCGGTCTAGCCGTCATAGGTCACTCTGTAGTGGCTATTTCTCCCGACTCACCCATACGGCCACACGTAGGATTGAACAGATCAAAGCTCGACGAGCTAGAAGGCCTGTCTGAGCCATAGGTTCAGCCATAGAAATCTTTCTTAGCCCGCTTAGGCAGCTGGTTCGCCATCTTTTCATATATAGACTCGTACCACGATATTACCTCGGGGTTCACCGACGGCTTCACATTCCTAAAGGCAACTTCAAAGTCACCACTAGATATAGATAGTTTCTCTGCAGATCTGTTCAAGGCAGATATGGCAGCTTCTCTACATAGTGCCTCGAGATCTGCTCCTGAATACCCGTCAGCTTTCTTCGCGATATCTGTCAAAGATACCTTCTTGTTCAGAGGCATATTCTTAGATATGACTCCTAAGATATTCTCTCTGCTCTTTTCATCGGGCGCCGTTACGTATATGGGGAGATCTATCCTCCCTGGCCGTATCAGTGCAGAGTCAAGTAGATCAGGTCTATTTGTAGCCCCTACCACAAATATGTCGCCAACGTTATGTATACTATCTATCTCGGTCAAAAGCTGGCTTAGAACACGCTCTCCCACGCCTGAATCTTCTCCACCAAGCGATCTGGAAACTCCCAAAGAATCTATCTCGTCAAAGAAGACTATACAGGGCGCAGAGGACTTCGCCTTCCTGAAGATCTCACGTACAGCCTTCTCAGACTCACCCACCCACTTGGACAGAACCTCGGGGCCACGAACCGTGATAAAGTTGGCCGCGCTCTCCGTAGCGATAGCTCTAGCCAGAAGTGTCTTGCCACATCCAGAAGGCCCGTACAACAAGACTCCTCTGGTAGGCTTGACTCCGGCCTTGATGAACAGTTCAGGATGCTTAATAGCCCATATCACATTATCCTGAAGCTTCTTCTTGACATCATCCAACCCCCCTATATCACTCCACCGGACCGTAGGTGTCTCAACATAGAACTCCCTCATAGCTGTAGGAACTATCTCCTTGAAGGCTTCGTGAAAATCATTGACAGTTACAATAAGCTTCTCCAGAACCTCAGGCGCTATACTATCACTTTCTATATCTATGTCTGGAAGGTAGCGTCTCAAAGCCTTCAACGCAGACTCTCTGCATAACGCTCTCAGATCAGCCCCTGTATAACCATGCAGTATTCTAGCCAGATTCTTGAGATCTACATCGGCTGCGAGAGGCATACCTCGAGTATGTATCTGAAGAATCTCAAGCCTATCTTCAACATTCGGCACACCTATCTCCACCTCTCGGTCAAACCTACCCGGACGTCTCAGCGCAGGATCTACTCCTTCCGGCCTGTTGGTCGCCCCCATAACTACTACATCTCCTCGATCTGACAGACCATCCATCAGAGCTAAAAGCTGAGCTACAACCCTCTTCTCAACATCTCCAAACACATCTTCACGTTTAGGCGCGACAGCATCTATTTCATCGACAAAGATTATACTAGGCACGTTGTCACGCGCCTCCTTGAATATCTCTCGCAGCTTCGCCTCAGTCTCCCCGTAATACTTGTTCATAATCTCAGGACCGTTCACCGAAAAGAAGCTCGCTTCACACTCATTAGCCAACCCCTTCGCTAGAAGCGTCTTACCACACCCTGGAGGACCATACAGCAGGATACCGCTCGGCGCCTCCACACCTAACCGCTGGAATATCTCTGGGTGGCGTAGAGGTAGCTCAACAATTTCACGCAGTCTCCGTATCTCCTCCTTCAACCCGCCGATTTCGTCATAGGTTATGGTCGAAGATATCTTCCTCTCGGCCAAAGGTTCTGGCAGAATGGTGATACGTGAATTCTCTTCTACCTTCAGGACACCTTTAGGCCTTACTCCTGATATGTTGAATATTATCGGGTTACCCAAGACTACTACTGAGATATCGTCTCCTTCAGTTATGGGGAAGCCTTTCAACCGGTTTCTAACAAAATCAGAAAAGTCTTTGTCGACTGTCAGTCTTGTTCCCACGGGTACTAGGGTTAAGCTGCGTGCTGTCTTGGCGGTTGCTTTTCTTATCGTTACATCTTCGTTTATCCTTACTCCGGCATTCTTTCGGGTTTGACCATCTACCCTCAGAATTCCTAGCCATTGATCATCCGGGTCGGTGGGCCACGCTGTCGCAGCTGTCGACTGTTTACCTATGAGCTCGATAATGTCGCCCGCAGTTATCTTGAGGGTGTTCATGGTGTCTGCGTCTATCCTTGCTCTTCCCTTACCTACGTCCCTCTGCTTAGCTTCAGCCACCTTCAATTGAACCGCAGATACCTTCTTTTCTCTCGCCATAAGGATACCTCCGTCTTGACAGTACCTAATTGTAATAGGGGGGCATAAGTTTTACCCTTATATCAGCCGGTCTACTTCAGACTAGTAGACGCTCTACTGACGCCGATTACATCAACCTGACTGACTATAGGCGAAGCGCGAATAGCCTCCTCCAAAGCATCCATAACTCCTTCCTTCTCTTCAAACTGGACGTCCAGAATCGAGGCGATAAGCCCGTAAGCTATAGGCTCTTCCGACTCCCTCTTCACAACCATACCATCAGGCAGCTTTCCTTTAATCGATTCAACGATATCACTGCTCTTTATACCAGCGTCGGTGGGAAGTATCTTCAACCTTGCAATAAGTGACGACAGAACGTATCACCTAGGGTCCTTCGAACCCGCAGTTCACACACCTGTACTCACGAGAGAATTTGCGGCACTTTTCACAACGCCACACCAAAATGTCTCCGCACTCAGGACAGTGGAACTTCGACGCCTTATCACCAGGCATTATCGGCCTATTACAGGATGTACAGACCGGCAGTTGTACACTATGTTGCTCTTCAGACATATCTATTCACACCGACCGTGAAACTCATATATAAAACAGTTTGCTCATCATGTTCTCCATTCAGCTTCGAGCCTAGAGTTGTATTCATCCATCTCTTTCGAAAAGATCCGTTTTATTGCGAATTTAACAAGGGGTAGAGCGAGTTTGGTGAAGATACCTTTAGGCTTGATCTCTGAACTATACTCCATCCTTGTATAGCCGTCTTCATCGAAGAGCATGTAGGTGGAAGTGGCGTCGGCTACCTTTCCGCTATAATTTGCTACCCACTTTGATGGGGGGTAAAGGTCAACCTTGCATAGATACTTCATAGTTCGACCGAGAATCTTCACTACATCCTCTACTACAATCTGATCATCAGATCTCTTTACGACATTTCTAGATGCTAGTGGAACTACCCGTTCAGCATCATCCTCTCGTAGGTCTGTCCACCATCGGTATACGTATTCTTTAGGTGCACGGATATGTTTCGTAATCTTCAGCTGCGCCAATACGCCTCAAGCTAATCAAGACCATTAATAGAAGTTTTCATCAAAGGCTTTTCCGAATTGAAGTCTACTATGTGTATATACCTGTAGAACTCATCTTCCGGATCGTTTGAGGAGGGGTCTAAGGCTGTCCAGCAGATCACCAGCAACTATGCTCGCTATCTGAAATATGTTCTTCAATCCGAGGGCTTTCAGGAAGGCTACCGAGTGGTGGTCAAAATCACTCTCTACAGATATCTTTCCAAGGATATCCGAAGATGCTACCGCCTTGAACATCCTGTCTATCTTATCATTGTCAAGCCTATCAAGAATTTTTCTGATACGGAGCAACAGCCCGAACTCACGGCCGAATAGGTTTCTCCAAGCCTGCTCATAACCCTCTACTTTAGACGGATCTCCTGAAGAGAGGCTTTCTGCGATGTATCTGCCGGCAAGAACTCCTCCCACTCCACCGCTATATATTCCTCCGCCTGTAGTGGGCTTAGCCTGACCTGCAGCATCACCCACTGAAACGACACGCCCCGAAACGAATCTCTCTATAGGGCCTCCTACAACTATCTGCGCCGCTGTCTTCTTGACAGCCACACCCCCTTTAGCCTTGACAAACTCGTCCAGAACCTTGAACTGGTTAACACCCAGCCCAGCCACCCCTACCTTCGCAGTATCGCTGTGGATAGGTATAACCCAAGTGAAGTAGCCGGGTGCCTTCTTCTGGTCAAAGTATATCTCCACGGTGTCTCTGTCAAACCAGTCTCCGTATACCTCGAACTTCGCTGCTTGAAGGGTGCTCTTCTCCCCGCGGGGTAACGCTGAATATCCAGCTGCATTCACCATCCACCTTGCAGTCTGGGCGGATGCTTCAGTTTCAACCTTAACACTTCCGTTCTCCTCCACATGCTTGGCTACTCTTTGTCCAACTTCGATGTCTGCACCAGCTCCACTCGCCATCTTGGCTAGCTCACGGTCAAACCGGCTTCTATCCAGAACCAACACCTTCTGCCTTTCCGCATTTATCTCCGCTGTCAGCCCGCCAGGTGAGTGTAGGACGGCTCGTTTTATCCTGTTCTGAACTATGCTGCTTGTCGGCGCCACTCCGATAGCCTCAAGACATTTCAGACTTACTAGTCCATCGCACCTTTCGGGCAGACCTATCTCCAAGTCGTCCTCGAAGACCTTGACGTTGAAACCTGCTTCCGCTATCTCTCGGGCTGCCAGTAACCCTGAGACGCTTCCACCTACAATAATAGCGTCGAAGTCTGTCTTCAAAGCCGGGTCTCCTCTTGTGGCAAAGCTTATTCATAGAGTTATTTTAAGGATATTCGGCTTTAGCATTGGAGTTCAAGCAGGTTATAGTTGTACGGTCGGATCTGAAGATGGGAAAGGGGAAGCTGGCTGCTCAGGTAGCGCATGCAGCGGTTTCAGCTGCTGAAAGGGTGAAGAAGACACGGAAAGCATGGTTTAAAGAATGGTTTTCAGAAGGGCAGGCTAAGGTTGTTGTCAAGGTTGATACTCTGGATGATGTCTTCGACATAAAGATCGAGGCTGAAAGCGAGGGACTGCCTACATACTTGATTGAAGATAGAGGGTTGACGCAGCTTCCCCCGGGAACAGTCACCTGTTTAGGTATAGGGCCGGGGCCGGCGTCGAAGATAGACAAGGTTACGGGTGACCTAAAGCTTCTGTGACTGGATAAGAGATTTATGGTCAGCATCCCTTTCGAAAGGCTGGTGGGTTGAGTTGGCTTCCGGAGAAGTATTGAAGGCAGACTTGACGGTCATTGGAGGCGGGCCGGGTGGATATACTGCGGCGATAAAAGGCACTCAGCTCGGCGGAGATGTGATCCTTGTTGAAGAGGAGAAGTTGGGCGGTGTGTGTGTTAATGTGGGTTGTATTCCCAGTAAGGTGCTCCTGCATTCGACAGCGGTTCTGAGTCAGGTGCGTGGCGCTGATGTGTTCGGCGTCAAGGTGAGAGAAGCCAGCTTGGACCTGAACGGCCTTATGGCTCGAAAGAAGGCTGTAATCAACGGTATGGTTGAAGAAATAGAGGCCTTGCTGAAGAAGCATGGAGTCCGTGTGGTCTCGGGTCGTGGAAGACTCACTTCACCTAGGACAGTGGAGGTGGAGGGGCAAGAGAAAAGGTTCAAGATTGAATCCCGGGCTGTAATCATAGCTACGGGCTCCAGACCTGCGGTTCCATCGATTCCAGGAGTAGAGTATGCTGTGACTACCGCGTATCTTCCTGAGATCACAGAAGTCCCCGGTAGAGTGGTGTTTATCGGAGGAGGGCCTGAGGGGGTTGAGTTCGGCACTGTACTTAGAGATATGGGCGCAGAGGTTACGGTGGTCGAAGTGTTGGATACTCTGCTGCCTCTTGAAGACCAAGATATAGGTGTGCTTCTTGAAGAGATTCTCAGTGCAAGCGGTGTTGAAGTCAAAGTGAAGACAACTGTTCAAAGTATATCTGAAAGTGGCGGGGTGAAGACAGTTTCCATTCAAGGTGCTGCTGGTGAAGAGAGGCTGAAGGCTGATTTGGTGGTCGTGGCGATGGGGCGTAGACCCAACTCTGAAAATATTGGTCTGGACGCCCTCTCTGTAGCGGCTGAAGACGGATGGATAGTTGTGGATGAACATATGGCTACAAACGTTAAGAGTGTCTACGCCGTCGGAGATGTAGGTGGAGGCGGGTTGGCGCATGTGGCGTCAGCCCAAGGTGCAGTGGCTGCTGAGAACGCGTTGGGTTCCGAATCTATCTACGATGGGAGAGTGGTTCCTCGATGCATCTACACTCGACCACAAGTTGCGGCTGTCGGTCTGACTTAGAAGGCCGCTAGAGCAGAAGGCTTCAACCTGAAGATAGGGCGTTCAGATATGAATAAGAATGCTAGGGCATCTGTAGTCGGTGAAACTATAGGTTTCGTCAAGATACTCGCCGACGCTTCTAACGGACGAATTTTAGGTGTCCACATTATAGGTGAAAATGCTTCGGAAATAATTTCAGAAGCCTCTCTCGCGATGCGTCTAGACGCCACAGTCGGTGATATCGCCAGCACAGTTCACCCGTACCCGACTGTCTCTGATGCCTTGAGGGAAGCTGCTCGAGACGCTGAAGATTCCTTCATTTACAGTACCTAGCTTTATACCTTCATTTCTAGGTATTTTATAGCGTCTATCGCTGCTTTACACCCGGATCCAGCTGCGGTGATGGCTTGACGGTATCGGGTGTCATGAACATCTCCTGCTGCGAATACTCCTTCTACACTGGTCTCACTTTCGTTTCGAAGAATTATGTACCCTTTTTTATCAAGGTCTATCTGCCCTTTGAATAGCTCCGTATTCGGGTGGAACCCTATGGCTATGAATACACCTTCACACTCAACCTTCTGCTCTTCACCCGTCTTCACATTCTTCAAAAGCACACCTTCAACGCGATCCTTGCCCAGAACCTCTTCCACTCCATGGCTCCAGATGAACCTTATCTTCTTATTCTCAAAAGCTCTATCCTGCATAATCTGACTAGCCCTCAACTTATCCCGCCGGTGAACAACCGCCACCTTGTTAACAAGGTTCGAAAGAAACAGCGCTTCATCCATCGCCGTATCACCCCCACCCACAACCACCACATCCTTACCGCGAAAGAAAGCCCCATCACAGGTAGCACAGGACGAAACACCCCTACCCGTAAGCCGCCTCTCAGACTCCAAACCCAACCACCTCGCAGAAGCACCCGTAGCAATTATCACAGCCTCAGCCTCATAAGTCTCCCTTATCGTAGAGACTTTAAACAGCCTCGAAGAAAAATCAACTGAAGAAGCAGAGACATTTACAAGCCTAGCGCCAAACCGAGCAGCCTGCCTCTGCCAAATATCCGAGAGATCAGCCCCAATAACCCCATCAGGAAACCCGGGAAAATTCTCAACATCAGAAGCCAAAAGTATCTGCCCCCCAATATTCGTACCAGTAAGAACCAGAGGTCTAAGCCCCGCCCGACCAGCATACAGCGCAGCAGTAAGACCAGCAGGACCAGCACCTATTATAATAAGCTGCTCAACCATACCAGAACATACGAGGTAAGAAAGGCTAATAACACTTTCCTAGAAATATACCACCTTCACCCTTTTTCACTCACATAAGGCAAAGCTTATATCTCTGAAAATGGATCAGGTCATTGCGCATCGCTTGGCGGCGTCCATGTAGAGCGAATGGGCCAAGCCCATGCCGTGAAACATAGACCTCCAGATGCGCAGACAAAGATGGAGATTCAACAAAGTTGGATCTAACATTGGCCGATTAACCCCCAAAAAAGTCCAACCGTACTTCGACTCCGGTTGATCCTGCCGGACCCGACTGCTATCGAAGTGGGACTAAGCCATGCTAGTCGAACGTCCTTCAACCATGTGAGGGGCGTGGCGTACTGCTCAGTAACACGTTGTCAACCTACCCTGAAGACGTGGATAACCCCGGGAAACTGGGACTAAACCACGATAGATCAAGACACCTGGAACGGATCTTGGTCCAAAGGAAGGATGAGCATGTTCATCTATTTGCCTCAGGATGGGACTGCGTCCGATCAGGTTGTTGGTGGGGTAAAAGCCCACCAAGCCTATAACCGGTACGGGCTTTGAGAGAAGGAGCCCGGAGATGGACACTGAGATAAGGGTCCAGGCCCTACGGGGCGCAGCAGGCGCGAAACCTTCGCAATGCACGAAAGTGCGACGAGGCTACTTCGA
>JARPAQ010000002.1 GCA_029460375.1 Nitrososphaerota archaeon
ATACGTCAGCAAGGCTCCTTCATGCGGGCGGCTAAGACACTGGGCATATCATATGCACACGCTTGGAACAGCATCGACAAGATACAGAAGGCTCTCGATACACATCTAGTAAAGGCGAGAAGAGGAGGAGTATCAGGAGGAGGTGGAGCAACACTGACAGAAACAGGCGTCGATATCTTAAAAGAATATCAAATGCTTCAGAGAAGATTACGTAAAGCCGCAGCCAAACCCATCTTATCTCAAGCAGAAGCAGATCTCTTCAAGAGAAAAGTAGTGTTACCAGACTTGACGATAATCGGAAGCAACTCAGTAGGTATAGACCTCATAATAGAGCAGATGCTAGAGGAGATGGAGTTCATCTACGAAGTGGTGAACGTCGGCTCGTCAGGAGGTCTGAACGCTATAATGCTGGGAGAAGCAGACATAGCTGGGGTGCACCTAGCCGACTCTGAGACAGGAGAGTACAACATTCCATTCCTGCAGAGATACTGGATATCCGGGAAGACTATGCTGGTACGAGGTTTCAGGCGAACACAGGGCTTTATAGTTAAGAAGGGAAATCCTAAGCGGATTTTAGGCTTCAGAGATCTTCTCCGGAGGGATGTGAAGATGGTCAACAGGGGTCTCGGCTCGGGTACGAGGCATCTGCTGGATCTAAATATTCAACGCATAGCAGAGGAGGATAAACTCGATGTGAAGTCTATTGTAAAGAAGGTGCGCGGCTACGACTTTGAGGTAGGCTCGCATCCGGAAGTGGCTGAGGCGGTGAAGAGCGGTGAGGCGGATGTAGGTTTGGGGGTTGAGGTGCGGGTGGTGAGGATGGGGCTTGACTTTGTTCCTATTCAAGAGGAGTGGTTCGACTTTGCGGTGGATGTGTCTAGGGTGAAGAAACCTGTGGTAGAGCTGTTCTTAAGGACACTCAGGTCTGAGAGGTTAAGGGAGTCAGCTAAGATGCGTGCGCCTGAGCTGAAGTTTACGGATGAAACAGGAAGTATAATCGATCAACCTTGAATTATATGCTACCTGAACAGTCCTTTCTTCTTCGGTATCTTTTCACCTGATGCTTTAGCCAGTTCTTCGAACAGTTCTCGTTGTCGTTTATTTAGTTTGGAAGGTGTCTCCACAATTATTTGCACCAGCTCATCACCTCGTCCGTATCGTCTCAGATGAGGGATGCCTTTATTCCTCAACCTCATGATTGTTCCGCTCTGAATACCTGAAGGTACATTCAGCTTCAACTTCTCCTCTAAACCAGGCACCTCCACCTCCGTACCTAGAGCTGCCTGAACGAAACTGATCTTCTGCTCATAAATCAAATTGTTATCGTCACGTACAAAGTATCGATGAGGTTTCACATGTATAACGACAAACAGATCTCCTGACGAACTTCCATTGGGACCCGCTTCACCTTCACCCGCCAGCCTAAGGCTTGAACCCGTATCTACACCGGGTGGTATGTCTACTTTGATAGTGTGCATCCGCTTCGTCAGCCCCGAGCCTTTGCATTCCGTGCAAGGAGTCTGGACAACTTCCCCTCGTCCACGACACCGACGGCAGGTTTCTACTCTTATTATCCGTGTGAAGCCTGCTGATTGGACATATTGAACCTCACCGCTCCCTCGACAGTCGGGGCAGCTATTGACATCTGTACCCGGTTTGGCACCTGACCCGTGGCAGACATTACACTGTTCTGTGCGGTATATCTGAAACTTCTTGTTGACTCCTTTTGCAACATCTTCAAGCGTTAACTCTACGTCGTACTGCAGGTCTGCGCCTCTTTGAGGACCCCCTCTTTGTCTTCCGAAGCCCCCGAAGAGGTGTTCGAATAGGTCGCCTATTCCTCCGAAACCGAAGCCGATGTCTCGGAAGACTTCGTTGAAGTTTACTCCTCTGAATATGTCTTCGGTGGTGTACCTGCTGTCTATTCCAGCGTGGCCGAACCTGTCGTACTGTTGCCTCTTCTGAGCGTCTGATAGGACGGCGTATGCTTCGGATAATTCTTTGAATTTATCTTCCGAGTCTGGTGACTTGTTTTTATCTGGATGGTATTTTAGAGCGAGTTTACGGTAAGTCTTCTTTATCTCGTCGGTTGAAGCATCTTTTGACACTCCAAGAATTTCATAGTAGTCACGCTTGTTCATTCATGGTCAACCGCTCTCTACTTCTTCTCTTCTTCATCCACTACCTTATAGTCGGCGTCTACTACCTTCTCGTCTTTTTTCTCTTTCTTTTCCGGTTCGCCTTCCGGCTGCTTCTGAGCCTCTGCTGCCTGCTGAGCTTCAGCAGCTTGTTGATACATCTGTGCACCTATCTCTTGAAGTATCTTCCCCAGATTCTCGCTTAACGACTTTATCTTCTCGATGTCTTTGCCTGTCTGAGACTCTTTGAGGTCGGCTACAGCTTTGTCGATCTTCTCCTCCTGCTCCTTCGTTATCTTATCTTTAAGATCCCCCTTCGTCTTCTCGGCGGTGTAAATCATAGACTCTGCGTTATTACGTATCTCGACCTCTTCACGCCTCTTTTTGTCTTCATCAGCATACTTCTCTGCGTCCTTGACCATCTTCTCTTTTTCTTCATCTGGGAGCTTGGTCGAGGCGGTTATGGTTATCTTCTGCTCCTTCTTTGTCGCTGTATCCTTCGCTGAGACGTTAAGTATCCCATTGGCATCTATATCGAAGGTCACCTCTATCTGCGGAACCCCTCTTGGCGCTGGGGGTATACCTTCAAGGTTGAACATACCTAGCGAAATGTTATCTGCAGACATAGTCCGCTCACCCTGCAAGATATGAATGGTCACGGTGGTCTGAAAGTCAGCTGCGGTCGTGAAGATCTGGCTCTTACGAGTAGGGATAGTTGTGTTCCTTTCAATCTGCGTGGTCATAACTCCTCCAAGAGTCTCCACGCCCAGAGAAAGAGGAGTAACATCAAGTAGAAGAATATCCTTAACCTCACCAGCCAAAACACCACCCTGAATAGCAGCGCCTAATGCTACACACTCCATCGGATCCACACCACTCTCAGCCTCACGCCCGACAAAGTCCTCAACAAACTTTCGCACTATAGGCATACGCGTCGGGCCGCCTACAAGAATTATCCTATCAATATCATTAGGCGTCATCTTCGCATCCTTCAGAGCCTGCTCTGTAGGTGCCCGACACCGCTCCACAGTAGGCCTTACAGTATCCTCCAGTTTTGCGCGCGTCAACGTCATAGTTAGGTGTTTAGGTCCAGACGCATCCGCTGAGATAAAAGGCAGGTTGATATCGGTGGTAAGTGTGGTGGAGAGCTCGATCTTCGCTTTTTCAGCTGCTTCTCGCACCCTCTGTACTGCTGTTTTGTCTTGAGACAGGTCTAGCCCTGTATCCTTCTTGAACTCGCCGACTATATTATCGATAATAGCATCATCCATATCAGTACCTCCGAGCTGAGTATCTCCGCTGGTTGACTTCACTTCGAAGACACCGCCACCGAAGTCCATAATGGTTACATCAAGAGTGCCGCCACCGAAGTCGAAGACCAGAATCTTCAACTCCTTCTCAGCCTTATCTAGACCATAAGCTAGAGAGGCTGCAGTAGGCTCGTTTATTATACGCATAACTTCGAACCCAGCTATGGCGCCGGCGTCCTTAGTGGCCTGCCTCTGGTTATCATTGAAGTATGCAGGAACAGTTATGACCGCTTTCTCAAGCTTTTCACCCACGAACGCTTCAGAGTCACGCTTAATCTTCTGAAGGATGAATGCTGAAATCTGCTGCGGGGTAAAATCCTTACCGTGTAAAGGCACTTTGTAAGCGGTACCCATCTTACGTTTGATAGCGTATACAGTCCCTTCAGGATTGGAGACCGTTTGCCTTCTGGCGGGTTCCCCTACGAGAAGCTGTTCATCCTTGGTGAACGCTACGTAGGATGGGAAGGCTTTGCCGCCTAGCGTTGTACCTTCAGCGCTGGGAATTATTGTTGGTCTTCCGCCCATCATTATAGCTGCTGCTGAATTGCTAGTTCCTAGGTCTATTCCTATAATCTTGGTCATACTTCTATCTCCACCTGTGAGGATCGTTTATCACCTGTTTTTACGGGTTTCCTTGCAACTTCCACCATACTTGCTCTAATCACTTTCCCATTTAGAAGATAACCCTTCCTGAGTTCCC
>JARPAQ010000039.1 GCA_029460375.1 Nitrososphaerota archaeon
GCAGAAGGCCGTTTGGCCCAATTCGATTCAATGTGGGACAAATATGTTTATTTCCGCAAAGTTAAGAAGAATCAAAAGAAGTCTGAGAGGGAAATTGACTGGTTGACCGCATTCTTCTATCGACAAGCCCAAGAATACCGGCAATTATGCAAACAAGCAAGTCAAGCACTGAATCGCTATGACGAGGAGGAATCTAAACGAATTGAAAAAGAACTTAGCGAACTTGATGAAAAAAGGCCTCGGACATAATCAAAACTAAACCCAAGTGAATGTACCAAAAATAATTCTGCAACCCTCCACAATATTCTCTGCCAATCTAGGCAACACCGAAATATCTTAACAGTATAGATGTCTCAAACGCCATTCCCTAAGTTATTCGACCTGCTTCTAGTTAACCCAAACCCATGAAGCTCTAACTACAAGGTGGCATAAGTTACTCAAAGAGTAATAATAGCATATAAAGCTGAGAACATAATAAACAACGGCGGAAAGTTTATTGGAGTAATTCCTAAAGGCAAAGTCATAGATGCATATAAAGAAAATTGTATGTAACTATTGTTACAGACAACCCTGAATATAGATCTCCAACAGCTTTACCTTGGAGGACTACAGGTTGACAGGCGATTCTGAAGACAAAAGTGGAGTAATGCAATACGCGAAACAGATCGATACAACTGGACACATCCAGAAAGATGTTGATCTAATAAAGACGGAGATTGGCAAAACCACACTTTACATATCCACCGCCCGTCCTCGACATAGAAAATCTCGATTAGTAGAAAGATATAATGTAGAAAAGTACGACCTCTCGACAAGCTACACCTGCCCAGACTTTGCATTAGAGCTCATCCCTTCAACCACACCAGATTACATAGATCAGGGAGAGAATTATGTCCAACGAATAGTACGATCACTTTCTTACTTCAAACAGTGCGCCCTAGTAGGGCCAAGTGGAACAGGTAAGACACACATAGTTTACCTCGTAGCGGAACTCGCCGGTTTACCGATGTGGGAGATAAACTGTGGACTACAGACGTCGACATACGATCTATTCGGAAGATACATTGGGTTAGGAAAAGAAAACTGGGTAGACGGACAGATAGTTTCTTGGTGCAGACACGGAGGTATCCTCTATCTCGACGAAGCGAATATGATGAAGCAGGACATTGCAGCACGCCTCAACCCTGTCCTCGACACAAGAGGGCATATAGTCCTCACGGAGAAGGATAGCGAGATCATACCGCGCCACCCCAGAGGATACGTTATCATAAGTATGAACCCCTACTCATCGGAGTTCGCTGGCACCAAACCTCTCAACGCAGCCTTCAGAAGAAGAATGACAGTCTGGATAAACTTTGATTACTTGAGTATGGGGGATAAGATCTCGCAGGAGGAAGTTGAACTCGTCATTGACAAAACCGGCATACCTGCAGACATCTCTCTAAAGGTCGTTAAGGTCGGGGCTGAGCTTCGACGACAGTATAAATCAGGTGACTTACCCTACGGTCCGTCTGTAGGTGACCTCATAAACTGGTCTCGACTGATCTCTGACGGGATGCAGCCAAAGACTGCAGCCGAGGAAGCTATAGTCGCCTTGACAAGCGATGATCCTGAGGTTCAGGATACTGTAAGAAGAGTCATGACTATGTACTTTGAGACTCGCAGATAGCAGGTATCGTTTAGATGAGCCTTTATGACCATGCATGGTCTCGTACATTTGAAATCGCCCAGAAGAAGCCTGCAGAGCTGAAGCTGCTACTGTCCAGCAGGCTTGATCATCCTCGTCTTATCAGAAATAAAGAAGGTTACAGCATAGTTCTCGCCAAACCCAGGAAGAAGAATTCCGGTGGATACACTCTTCACGGTTTAGATTTCCCTGAACCTGAAAGAGGCGCGCTTCTACAGATGTTCAATGCGTCGATATACCATTTAGCGATACACTCTGTCTCTTCCGATTACACTATTTACCGTAAATGGTCGGAGAATAAAGAACGACACACAGCCAACATCGCTAAAAGCCTAGTTGAAGACGCAGCTGCCGACGCCTACTTAAAGGCCTACTGGTCAGGTATTCGGCCATTAATTGCCTATGCAAACGCTCTTTCATATATCAGGCTTAGATCAGCGGGAAAGAATTCTCTATCCGAGGGCTCGATATACCAAGCGGTACTGTCTCTAAGACTGACAGGGATGATAAAGGGAAAAACCTCGAAGAAGAACACCAGCGACGCTGAGAACATCATACGAATACTCGCAGATCTAGAGAAGAGTATCTATGAGAGATGCGTAGAGAAAAGGTCTGATACAGCTCCGGGAGGCAGGCTTGAGCCATCAGCCACAGCTCAAGAGAGGTTGGATTCGGCAACGAATATCTGGGAAGTGTTGTATAACAGTAATTCGCCTACTGAGATACTCGCTCTTCCGTATGGAGAAGACTGGGGTGGAAATGGCGCATTCAATAAGGGTATAGACTTTGGCAGACGTTTCACTGATATCTTAAAAGCCGCTTACAGCCGTCTGGATATCGAATTCGTTGAAGAGGAATTCTCTAAAGAGCAGGCTAGGTGTCTGGATGAAGCCATACAGGTCTTTGAGGCTCAAGCGGCTTATGACGCTCGGATGCGTAGAAGTTTAAAGCAGTATATGAAGCTGGGGCGAGATTTGCATTTCAAATCGTACTGTATACCTGTTGAAGACTATTCAGAGTATGCGAGAGTTCGGAGTAAACTTGCAGGTCCTATCAGAAGGATACTGGATGAGTTGAGGAAGGTTAAGCAGGCTCCTGATGAAAGCCCGCTTGAAGAGAGTGGTGCGGTAGATCTTCAAGCAGCTATACAAGTTATGGCCAGCGGAAGTATGAGGAATGATATATTCGTGAAAGAAGAGCTGCTTCAGAAGAGTGAGGCTTGGGGTATTCTGATCGATTCAAGTCTCAGCCTTGGCCTATTTGAGGGAGAGGTTAGATCTATAGCCGTCTGCTTGGCTGAGGTTGCTAAGAATATGATAAGCACTCCAGATTCTTGGGGTCTCTTCGCGTTCAACGATACGTTCCAGATAATCAAAGATGTCTATGAACCCTTCTCCAACAGTTCACGCGCGAAGATAGGGGGACTCCAGCATAAAGGACTGTCCCTTCTACCCGATGCCATAGAGTTGACTGCGAAAGCTCTGGCGAAGACATCTGAGGATATTAAGATACTTCTAATAATTACTGACGGTGTTCCAGTAGGATATAGTAGTATAGAACAGAAGTTTATGGAAAGTATAAAAAAGGCACAAAAATTCAACATAACGCCGATAATCATAGGAATCGGGAATAAGAACGTAAAACGGCTGTTAAAGACCAGTTGCACGGTAGAGAACACCTACGAAATGATGAAGCAGTTTGTTAAATTATACTTGGAAGCCCAAGCATATATCTAGATAAGATCACCCTACTAATCTAAGATAATCAAATTAATCTAGACACTTTTAATACTGACAATGATGGATGATGAAGGTTGGTTTTCAAATATGTTGAAAAAAGAATACAATACTGGTTTCCATAGAAATATTCTCATTGTTGGTATACTTGTAATTATTATTTCAGGTTCGCTTCCTATCCCTTCAGTTCAAGCCCAAGGAGTAATGGGAGAGACTGTTGCAAGGAGGAATTTGGTTATCGATCTCGGTGACGGCTTGACGACAGATGCTCAGCTAACTTTTCCCGTTGAAGGGGACGGGCCCTTCCCCGGCGTTCTTCTCATACATGGCTCCGGCAGTACCGATATGGATGAATATCTTCCGCCTCTAGTTACGGGAACTGGAGAGCCAGCAAGACCTTTTCTCCAGATAGCTGAATACTTGTCGGAAAGAGGTTTCGTGGTGCTGCGGTATAATAAGAGAGGTGTTGGTCTGAATGGCACCCTGCTAGATGAAGATGTGGTGGTGAATATGACATTTCAAGATCTGGTGCGAGACGCTGAGAAGGCTCTAGAGGTTCTCACGCAACAAGTTGAAGCTGATGAAAATGACATAACGATAATTGGACATAGTGAAGGAACATGGATAGCGCCTAGAATCGTCATAAAAAATCCGAATGTGAAAAACATAGTACTCCTGAGCGCAGGTGCTCAAAACCTCCGCGAGACAATATACTTCCAAATAGTAGACAGGTCTATATCCTACGCTGAAGACGTGTTAGATAGCGATAACGACGGATTACTATCAATAGAGGAAGTAGCTGCAACGATATATATCCCAAATATCATTCTTGCCCCCCTTCCACCTCAAGGGCTCTTGCAAAACATCACATCTTGGTATCCCGGACTCGATGCAGATGAAGACGGCTTCCTGAACATTCAAGAAGAACTGAAACCTCTGCTAATCCAGCAATATATAATATATACGACCGCAGAACTTCCGGGATCCATATGGTTGCAGTCACACTTCACATTGGAGACCAATTTGGCGTTGATCGGCAATGTTTCCACCAGCATCCTGATACTTCAAGGAGAGGAAGACACTCAGACTCCTGTTGGACAAGCTTTTCTTCTAGAGCAGAGGCTGACAGAGGTGGAGCATCCGGATCACATGTTAATCACCTATGCAGGTCTGGGGCACACATTCTACCCTTTGCCAAGCCCGGGGATACAACCGTTGGGACCGATACAGGAATACGTTCTTTCGGATCTTGCTGCGTGGCTGAAGGATCCAGCTAGGGAGATACGGTACCTCAACGCCCAGATTCAAGCAA
>JARPAQ010000040.1 GCA_029460375.1 Nitrososphaerota archaeon
ATCGCACAGCGCTATATACCTCAGGCCAAGATGAAGCAGCTATCCGAGATGAAGAGGCCAGACATCCTTCAGAAGCGCGTAGTAGAACTTGCAGCATACCTTTCAGAAACCGCCTACGTACCTCCTGAATCGTTTGGCGTAACCGGCTCTGTGCTGATAGACCTACATAACCTCAAGTTCTCAGATATAGATCTGACGGTTTCAGGCGGTGAAAACGGACTTAAACTCAAGGATACGTTGCCCCACCTGTATACTGATGAGACAAGTCCACTGGAAAGCATACCAAAACCTGTGCTAAAGAAATGGTACCAAGAGAAGGTGGACACACATCACATAAGCCTTAATGAAGCCAAAGCGATACAGAAACGGCAATGGAACTACGGCTCATTCAAAGGAACCGTCTTCTCCCTACACCCAGTCAGATCTAAATCAGAAATAACTGAGCGTTACGGCGACCACCATTTTCACCCTGTAGGCATAGTGACCGGTAGAGCAGTGATATCCGGTGTGTCTGAATCGCTCTTCAACCCACACATTTACAGAGTTGAAACATTCAAGGTTCAGGAAGGAACAGATGCCGAAGATATCCGTGAAGTTGTAACTTACTCCGGGCTCTACGGCGGCATATATGAAGAGGGAGAGGAAGTGTCGGTACACGGCAAGCTGGAATATGTGGAAGATACTCGGAAAGGAGGGACTTATCACCGTGTCTTGGTCGGTTCTCCCGAAGCAGGAGGTCATGATTACATAAAGCCTATCAGCGAAGATGAAGCGTCTAAACGCAACATTTAATTCATTCAATATTATCGATTTAGCTGAATTACTACTGAATTATCAAAATGCTTATAGTAGATGTGTTATTGGTGTGAAGCAATGAATAGTCTTAAAGTGGTAGTGCTATCAGGGCGAACACTACGACAAGGCGTAGGTAAAGAAGCAGGAAAGACCTCTGAAAGATACAAGACGAGCGTATCGATATGTGAAATGAACCCTGAAGATATAGCCGCCCTATCTATCAAGTCAGGAGATAACGTGAAAGTAAAAACTGCTTACGGCAATGTTGTCCTAAAGAGCGCTTCATCTAACCAGCTGAACAAGCGAGGCATGATATTTATACCATATGGGCCGTACGCAAACCGACTCTTCAGCTCTGACACCAAAGGCTCAGGCATGCCTACATTCAAAGGCGTCCCAGCTACAGTTGAGCCGGCGGTAGACGAACCGATCAAAGAGTTCGAAGAACTAATTGCAGAATTAAGGTGAGCCGTTAAGATGGAAACATATCAAGACGTTATATGCCCTGTATGCGGATGTCTATGTGACGACATCGAAGTAAACGTAGAGAATAACAAGGTAGTCAAGTCCAAACACGCCTGCGCTATGGGAACAAGCAAGTTTCTGAATTATCCGAACGACAGGCTTCCTTCACCTATGATCCGAACAAACGGAACGCAGCAGCCTGCCAGTCTGGAAGACGCTGTCACCAAAGTAGCCACGATGCTTGTGAACGCCAAGTACCCAATCATATATGGTCTAAGCCTCTCGAGCTGCGAAGCTGTAAAGGCCGGTCTAGAGCTCGCGGAGGAGATTGGAGGAGTTTTAGATAACCAGACAACCGTCTGCCACGGACCCGGTGTTCAGGGGCTACATGATGTGGGTGAATCCACCTGTAGTCTTGGAGAGGTAAAGCACCGTGCTGATCTTATCATATGCTGGGGGTGCAACCTGAATGAAGCTCATCCAAGACACTTTGAGCGTTACAGCTACACTGCCAAGGGCAGATTCAGAAACGGGAAGGAGGATAGGGAGCTGATAGTTGTCGATGTGAGGAATACATCTACAGCTAAGTTGGCTGACAAGTTCATTCAGATAGAGCCTGGGAAGGACTATGAGTTTGTAAATGCGCTTAGAACTGCATTGAGGCTTGAACAGATACAGAGGGACTCTGTAGCTGGAATATCTGTCGAGGAGATCGAGGAGTTGGCTGAGACCTTGAGGACCTGTGAGTTCGGTGCCCTCTTTTACGGTCAGGGTGTTACTCAGACCGACGGCAAGAGCCGTAACATTGATGCTCTCTTCTCTCTGGCACGGGATCTTAACAGCTGGACGAAGTTCGTGATTATGCCTGCTCGAGGCCATTTTAATGTAGCGGGTGTGAATCAGGTCTGCACTTGGCAGACTGGCTTCCCATACGGCGTAGACTTTAGTCAAGGCTACCCTTGGTACAATCCGGGTGAGACGACTGTTGTTGATATTATGAGGCGTGGTGAGAATGATGCTACTCTGGTTGTAGGCTCAGATCCTGTTGCTCACTTCCCTCCTGCTGTTTCAAGGCATCTGCTTAGCGTGCCGTTGGCCGCTATTGATCCTGCGCATTCTCTTACTACGATGGCTGCGGATGTAGTTATCCCATCGTCTTTCGCGGGGATAGAGTCTGAAGGTATTGCGTATAGGATGGATGGTGTCGCTCTGCCGTTGAAGAAGGTGGTTGAGCCTCCTCCGAATGTTCTGTCTGATGAGGAGGTGCTCAGGATGATTCTATCTAAAGTTAGAGCGATAAGGAGGTCTGGTTAGCGATGTCGGATATACTCATCAAGAACGGAACCGTAATCGACCCAGTTAACGGCATAGACGGCGAAGTAATGGATATAGCTATAAGCAACGGCAAAATTGTGGAGAAGGTCGATGAATCTAGAGCTGAAGTGATCGATGCTTCCCGTAAATTAGTATTGGCCGGCGGAGTCGACATACACTCACACATAGCGGGGCCTAAGGTGAATATGGGTCGTCTATTAAGGCCCGAAGATCACTATCGAAACCTGAAGCCCAAGACAGCTGTAAAACGCTCAGGAGTAGGGACATCGTGTCCATCTACGTTCACCACTGGTTATGAGTATTCTGAGATGGGTTATACCACGGTCTTCGAGCCTGCGAACCCTCCTCTGAAGATGCTTCATGTGATTGACGAGTTTAACGATACGCCTATGCTGGATAAAGCCTGCTACCCTCTGTTCGGAAGCAACTGGCATGTCATGGAGTATCTTAAGGATAACAAGATGGATGAGTTAGCAGCCTATGTAGCATGGACTCTTCGGTCTGTGAAAGGCTATGCTGTGAAGCTTGTTAACCCTGGCGGTGTTGAGAATTGGAAGTGGGGTGGCGACGTAACCCTTCTAGATGAGCCCGTCGCAAGGTTCGGTGTAACACCCCGTGAAATAGTTAGAGGTATGTGTAAAGCAGTTCAGCTTCTGAATCTGCCTCACGCGCTTCATGTTCACGCCAATCTTCTGGGTACACCTGGGAATTACGAAGTGGCTGTGGAGACGCTGGACTCTGTAAGGGACATAGCTCGAGATGGAAAACCAGTTGTTCATCTTACCCATGTTCAGTTCAATACCTACAGTGGTTCTAACTGGATGAATATCTCTTCAGGTGCTGAGCATCTGGCAAAGTATGTTAACAACCATAGCCATGTCTCCATAGACATCGGTCAGGTAGTATTTTCGAATACAACGACCATGACTGCAGATGGGCCGTTCGAGTTTAAGCTTCAGAACCTGACTGGGAATAAGTGGGTGAACGCTGACATTGAGGCTGAAACAGGCTGCGGTATAGTTCCGATAACTTACAAGAAGAGCAACTATGTCCACGCCATTATGTGGATAACCGGTCTTGAAGCAGCCTTGATGATAGACGACCCATGGAAGGTGTGTATGACGACTGATCACCCGAATGGAGGATACTTCACTACATACCCAAAGGTTATGACGTGGCTTATGAGCCGAAAGGCAAGGCAGAAGCTGATAGATAAGATAAATCGGCGTGCGAAGAGTAGGACTGCTCTTGAAAGCCTTGACCGTGAATACAGCTTTTCAGACGTGATCGTTTCAACCAGAGCTGGAACGGCTAAGCTTTTGGGCCTGAAGGATAAAGGTCATCTCGGAGTGGGCGCCGATGCTGATGTCGCAGTATACAATATTGATCTTAAGCAATTAGATCCTTCGATCCACTACCGTAAGGTTCGTAAGGCTTTGAGAAGAGCTGACTACACCCTAAAGGATGGTGAGGTCGTCGTAAAAGA
>JARPAQ010000041.1 GCA_029460375.1 Nitrososphaerota archaeon
CTGCTGTGGGTTCTATTCTTCCTTTAGGAAGGATATAAATGCCCCTAATTTTTCTAAACAGGTAGGCGATAGATGCTTGTCTGCAGAGATCAAGGAGATACGGTGGCACGGAAGAGGCGGTCAGGGAGTGGTGACTGCGAGCCAACTGCTAGCAAGGTCAGCGTTGCGAGAAGGAAAGTATATTCAAGCCTTCCCTGAGTTCGGGCCTGAACGAATGGGCGCCCCGATCAAAGCGTACACCCGCTTAAGCGACAACCAGATCAATATTCACAGCGGAGTAAAGTATCCCAGTATAGTTGTGGTTTTAGATCCGACTCTGGTTGGACAGGTGGATATTGGTGAAGGGTTGACTGATGACGGCTTGATCCTTGTGAACTCCAATAAGAATGCGGAGTCGATATCGAAGGCCGCCCACTTGGCTGGTAAGAAGGTCTTAGTTATCGATGCTTCTAAGATAGCGCTTGAAACCATCGGCAGAAAGATTGTGAATACAAGTATTATGGGCGCGCTGATAAAGGCGACTGGGTTGGTGAGCATAGACGCTCTTATTCAAGAGATAGAAGATTCGTTTGGTGCAAAATTCAACAGAAAGGTGATTGACGGTAATATCGCAGCTGTTAAAAGAGGATACGAGGAGTTGAAGTAGAGTTGGCGAAGAAGAGTTGGCGTGAAATCCCCATAGGCGGGCTGATAGTATCCGGTGGCAACGCTGTAGAATACGAGACTGGGAACTGGCGTACTGAAATGCCGGTTATAGATCTGGAGAAGTGCAACAACTGTATGATCTGCTGGATCTTCTGCCCCGAAGGAACCATAATGGTGAAGGACGGCAAGGTTACCGGTGTAGACCTTGTTCACTGTAAAGGCTGCGGTATATGCGCCGCTGAATGCCCGACCAAGGTTATAGATATGGTCAGGGAAACAGAGGGTTAGAACGATGAGTAAAACGCTTATGTCAAAGGCTATGGCGCTGAACGGCGCTGAAGCTGTAGCTGAAGCTATGAGACAAATCAACCCTGAAGTCGTCGCCTCATACCCTATAACACCTCAGACCATCATAGTTGAAAAGTTCTCGGAGTTCGTGCATGACGGGCTGGTAGACACCGAGTTCTTGGCAGCAGAAAGCGAACACTCTGCTATGAGCGCCTGCATAGGAGCAGCTGCCGCTGGGGGTAGAGCCATGACCGCAACAGCATCTCAGGGATTCGCTTTGATGTGGGAGATGCTCTATATTGCTGCTGCTATGAGGCTGCCTATTGTTATGACTGTAGCTAACCGTGCGTTGAGTGGGCCGATTAACATTCATTGTGATCATAGTGACTCTATGGGTGGACGTGACTCCGGGTGGATTCAGCTATATTCGGAGAATGTTCAGGAGGCTTATGATAATATATTTCAGGCTGTCCGTATAGGTGAACATAAGGATGTTCGCCTCCCGGTTATGGTCTGTATGGATGGTTTCACGATAAGCCACGGTGTAGAGCGGGTTGAGGTGCTGGATGATTCTGTGAAGAACTTCGTAGGCGAGTACCATATAGATCATCCGCTTCTTGATGTAGAGAACCCTGTAACATATGGGTCTCTGGATCTTCAAGACTATTACTTCGAGCATAAGCGGCAGCAGTTTGAAGCGATGGAGCAAGCTATACCTGTAATCGAAGAGGTTGGACGAGCATATGAGGAGATTTCGGGCCGAAGATACAGCCTCATAGAAACATACAACATGGATAACGCCGACTTTGCCTTAATGATACTCGGCTCAACAGCAGGCACAGTGAAGAGCTTCCTAGACAAAGCCAGTAACCCCCAACTGGGACTCATCAAGATACGGACATTCAGACCCTTCCCCACCGAAGAAATAGTCAAACACCTAAAAGGCTGCAAAGCCGTAGCCGTCATGGACAGATCAGCATCCTATGGAAGCGCGGGTGGCCCAGTCTTCCCTGAAGTCAGGTCGGCGCTTTATGACGAGCCGGAGAAGCCTCTGATAGTGAATTATATCTACGGTCTAGGTGGGCGTGATACAACTATGGATATGGTGAAGAGTGTGTACAGTGACCTTGAATCTATCGCCAAGACAGGTGAAGTGGGGAGCGTAATGAGGTTTCTCGGGGTGAGGGATGAGTAGCATGGTCAAACTCAAAGAGATCGCCGGGTCGGAGGAGCAACTCACCTGCGGGCATAGGTTATGCACGGGCTGCGCGGAGCCGGTGGTTGTCCGACAGATTCTTCATGCCGCTGAGAATCCTGTGGTTATTGCGAACGCTACGGGTTGCCTTGAAGTGGCCACTACCATATACCCGTTCTCCGCGTGGAAGGTTCCTTGGATTCACAGCGCCTTTGAGAATACAGCTGCCACCATAAGCGGGGTTGAAGCTGCATACCGGTCTCTAAAAAGACAGGGTAAGATTGACCGTAAGATTGACTTCATTGCCTTCGCGGGGGATGGTGGAACATACGATATTGGGCTTCAGTCTCTTTCAGGGGCGCTGGAGCGGGGTCACGATATGCTGTATGTTTGTCTGGATAACGAAGCCTACATGAACACCGGTATTCAACGTTCAAGCGCCACTCCAAAGGGAGCTTGGACCACAACTACACCTGTAGGCAAGAATGTGCGTGGAAAGCCAGAGTTCAAGAAAGACATAACAGCCATAATTGCTGCTCACGGTATACCGTATGTAGCGCAGGCGTCGCCGAGCCACTGGATGGATCTGATGAATAAGGTTCAGAAGGCTCTGAGGATTGAGGGGCCGACTTTTCTTAATGTTTTAGCTCCGTGTCCTCGTGGATGGCGGAATGAGCCTGAGGAGAGTATTAATCTGGCGCGGCTGGCGGTTGAAACCTACTATTGGCCTCTGTATGAGATAGAGGATGGTGTCTGGAAGGTGAATCTGAAGCCTAGGAAGAAGCCTTTAGAAGAGTATCTTAGGCCTCAGAAGAGGTTCGCTCACCTGTTCAAGCCTGATAACAAGTCGTTACTCGACGATCTGCAGCGTATGGTGGACAAGCGGTGGGAAACGCTCCTCAAGAAGGTAGAAGGACCGCAGCAGTAAAGCCCTAGCCTATTGTTGGTAGCTGATTTCGGCGATGTCGCCTCTGAATATCTCTCCCTTCCAGACTAGGCTGTTATGCTCAACTGTAACGGTGTAGGTGATGTTCTCGAAAGATACTACATTCCATTCTACCGTAATCTTCCACCCCTCCGCCCGATAGACGTAGGTTTCGTGTCCCATAAGCCCTTCAGGAGTAGTTCTACCGCCTTGCCAAGCTATGTTTTCAGGTATAGATGAAGCGGCTTCAGGATGATTCTGCTCTATGTAGTACAGTGACACATCGGCTATGTAGAACATCAGAGAATCAGCTTCGCATGTCTCGGCATTAGATCTCACTTCATCTTGGAGCCTGAATATTTCTGGCTGATAAGCACCAAAAATTATGCCGTATCCTAAGGCAAGGCCTATCATAAACCCGAGTATCACCATCCAAATGTCTCTCACCGATATTTTAGAAGACATCCCTACGCCAGATGATGAAGAATATCCGTTTATCAATATATCTCGTTACTCCTAATAGAATCAACTCCTGAAGGCCGAATTGAAAGGGTAAACATATATCCTTCGAACAGCTATCACAGTACTTCGAGGAAGGAGAAGTCTGAGCGACAACTGGGAGTTGGTGTCAAAATGGACGCACTCCAAGACCGAGGTCTCAGATCAACTGACGATAAGAAGAGTAGTGGAGATTATGGTGCAACGAAACATAGGCTCGGTTATAGTATCTTCAAGTGACGGTGAGCTAGGAATGCTCACTGAGCGAGAAAATTTGAGCAAAGTAATAATGAAGGGGCTTGACCCTAGTAAGACGCTTGTCAGAGATGTTGCCACTAAGCCGCTGATGACGATAAATGAGGACACTACCATCTGGGCGGCCGCTGAATATATGTCTAAACACCATATACGCAGACTGCCGGTGATAAACAGAGATGGTGAAATATCCGGGTTGCTCACAACCCGCTCTATAAGCGACGCTCTGCCTGTCATAAGTAGGTTCATGGAGAGCCGGAAACTTCTCTCTTCTCTTAGAAAGATGAAGCATGAAGAGTAGTTGCCTGCCGTTAGAGTTCTAATAAGACGATCGTCGAGCTTATGGAAAGCCGTTTCATCACACCGTTATAGTTTTAAGGAACTCAAATCGTAGTTTACTTTGATGGCTTTGTGTACAGGCATAGATTCGTATAGTGCCGAAGCTAACCGCCTAGCACACAGCATATATCTGAAGTGAATAATAATTATGAGCACCAAAGTATCAATAAAGGAACTGGACACCCCGTTCGCAAAGATAAGGGGCTTAGACCTACAGATAGGCAAGATAGTCGAGGCTGGGGAAGAATGGACGGAGCC
>JARPAQ010000003.1 GCA_029460375.1 Nitrososphaerota archaeon
ATATGAACATAAAGTTTGCTGTAAGAGCGGAGACCAGTATAACAGGTATGTTCGATACGTATAGCAGTTTTATAGGGTAGGTGCCCTGAAATCCTCTGTACTTTGTCGAGGTTATCGGTATCTCAATTCTTATGCCTTCCACATATACAATCACCAGAATAGCCGCTAACGTTATGAACAGCCCGAATAGACTAGGTAGATTACTGTGTCTGAACAGAACTAGATCCATAGTTCCCTTAATAGCGGAGTCTATTATGTACGGTATGATGCCGAGTGGTCCTTCGCCGGTTGGGATGATGCTGAAGAGATTCCACAAAACCTGCTGCGCTACACCGGCCATGATGAATAGGCTTATTCCGCTTCCTAGACCCCAACCTTTCTGAATGAGCTCGTCAAGCAGTATAACTAAGATCCCGGCTACAAGCAGTTGGGACAGAAGTATCGATATGACTTGGATAGGTAGGTTCTGCCCATATAATCCGCTCATTATGAATGTTGACGCTTCAACCAGAATCACGATAAGCGTCAGTATCTTAGTGGCAGATGAGAATAACGCTCTATCCTCCGGCTTCTTGAAGTCGAGCTTTATGATCTGTGACCCCTTCAGCAGCTGAAGTATAAGTCCAGCCGTAACTATAGGCCCTATGCCGAGCTCCATCAGAGTTCCTCGCTGTGATGCGAATATCACTCTGCTGAATGCCAATGGGTCTTGGCCTCCCACTGCTACGCCGTACAGAGGTATCTGACCCATGACAAGGTAAACTACGAGAGCTATACCGGTCCAGATGAGTTTTTCATTGAACGATGGTTTCCTTGTGGGTTTGGGTACCTCAGGTAGGACTGTGGCGATACTCTTGATCAAACTTCTGAAGGCACTCATTCCGTATTCTACCCTGACTCTATACTTCCGCCTGCTTCTTCGATCTTTCTCTTAGCTTTTTCAGAGAACTTGCCTACTATTATCTTATACGCTCCCTTCACTTGACCTTGACCTAAAAGTTTGCCATAACCCATTTCGACAAGGTTGATGACAGGTACTTTGGCTTTACCTTCAGTACGACCTGCTGCTATATCTTCCAGTTGACCGATGTTTATCCACTGCCCCTTCTTCTTCTGTGTCGGAGGGGTGAAACCCTTGACGCCAAAGTGATCAGGATCATACTTTACAGTCCATGTCCATTTGTGTTTTAGCAGGCCTGCTTTACCGGTGCCACCTCTACTACCTCTCCCCCGATGCTGGCCTACCTGTCCCCATCCGTGGAATCTTGAGCCACGTTGCTTCCTGATCTTTCTCAGTCTAGTAGGCAATGTTTAGTCCCGTCAACTTCGCCTATGAATGGCCATATTAAGTTATTTCGGTATAAATAATAAGTGTACTGAAGATATGTTTTCCTTGGCAGTGAATTAAACCATCTTCTCAACTATCTGAGGGAGATCAGGGTTTGCACCTAAGAGTCCGCCTTGACCGTAGTTTCTCCGCATTGACCTTTTGAACCCACCTCTTGGAGGAGACAGGGCGAAAGACGGTTTTACTCCCTCCAATTTATTAAGGATCACCTTGGAATCAGCTAGACTTTCGGCGAGCTTATCTAGATTCTCGAAACCTAGCTTCTTCAGATCTTCTTGTTGAAGCGGTCTCCAGCCTTCTTTGCGGCCTCTCTTCTCCAACAGTTTCTTGATAAGCGGGGTTGGTGCATCACACCATGATACGTGTTCTTTGGCTTTCCGCAGCATTCCGCGGTATGACGGTGTATCTGGAACTATCGTGGCGCGAAACCTCGTCTCTAAATTAAGGCTCTTCAAAGTATCCTTAACAGTCGTAGGAGTGTTGACCAAACCTCGCATATTTACTACCAAAATGCTCTTCGCTAATTTACCATCACCCTGCAACTACACTAAGGCCATGAACCTTCTTCAACGCATCGTATACCGCGTAAGCAACCGATGAAGCAGTACTTGTCGAGCCGTATGTCCTCGTCCAAACATCCTCTATACCTGCTAATGCGAGTAGGTTTCTTATCGTCTCACCTGCGACCAGACCAAGCCCTCTAGGCCCAGGTATCAGCTCAACCCTTACACTGCCGCCCTTCCCCCTCGTCTTGAATGGTATGGAGTGTGTTCTCCCGCATTTACACTCCCAGCTCCCACATCCAATCTTAACAGGGATTACGTTGAGTAGAGCGCTGCTTGTAGCCTTCTCTATAGCTAACCTCATCTGCGAAGCCTTACCCCGACCTACCCCAAACCATCCGGCACCATCTCCGACCGCTACTATGGCTACGAATCTGGTCAATTCACCAGCGTCGGTCTGTTTCTGAACGATTCCTGCGTTTACTACTTCACTTTTTATTTCTGGGAGTAGGGTCTTCACGATTTCAGGCTCCTTGATCTTCCAGCCGTTCTCAAAGACTTCGTTCAGAGTGGTGACCTTCCCTGTGGAGACCAGTAGGCCCAGTCTTGTTTTGGGCTTCCATACTTTTGGTTCTTCTTCGTATCTGCGCCTGCTCATTATCACTTCTCACCATAACTCTTCAGAATCTTTTCCCGCACCTCGTCAAAATGCTTCGGATACTCTTCAGGTTTCAGTCCACCCTTCACCAGCTTCGAAAACTGACTCGTGTATAACTTCTTATTCTCTTTTAAAAGAGACTTGGCGTACTCTGAAATATGCTCCCCTCTAATCCTCTCATCAGCCGGCAGAGTCTCCACATCCGCGGCTACCGATATACCTGCATCTAGAACCCCTTTCAGGACAGCTGAAACCCGTGAGCCGTGAATATAACGTCTCAACCCTATGTATAGAATCGCTTCCTCAAGACCAGTCTTTTTAGCCTTCAACCCTGCAGTAAGCCCAGTCAAATACGCAGCCGGTAGACTGTTACCGGAGCCTTTCCAGCCTTGTTTATTGAGTTCTCGTGAGTGAGCGGAGGCGAGTATGCGATCTCCTTTGAGGGTTGCTGTTGAAAACTGTACGTTGATGTTTTTATTAGTGATTCGGGGGGATATGAAGGTGGCTCTACTTAGAAGTATATTCTTCCTCTTCCGGTAGTCAGTCTTTCCTTCTCGTCTCCTTCGGAGTATATAGATATGCTTGGTTTTTGCCATAGTCTTTTCGCCTTTTATCTCCTGTACTGCTTTATCATACCCTCTAGGTGCCTCAGTGATCTTACCTGTCCACCCTTTATCTTCCGATACAGGTCGTCGAAGACCTTTCCACTTATTTCGCCTCTATCTCTCAAAACCTTTATTCGTCCTCTAAGCGCCCTAACCTTGTTCACCCAAAGGGTCTTCTTCCCACGTCTAGCACCTTTAGCACCCTCCTTAGAACCTGCGCCTTTACCTCTCTTCTTCACCTTGGCCATCTTCTGCCTGACACGACCCCTTGAAACACCCTTCTTAGGCTCCACCCAGATGGCACCACTACTCACTAGCCCCCTTATCGACTCTCTTGTAATAGCGTCAAAGAGCTCCTCAGAAGCCTCAGGATCAAACTTCACCCTACCTTTCCCAACCTTCAGAACATCCGCAGCCATCCTTTTCTTCATAGATAGATCCATGCTCTAAACCACCATATCCGCTACTCTTTGGATCTTATCACCCTGAGACCGCGTGGATTCAAGACCTTCAACCCCAGCTCTTCAGCCCTATTCAATATTTCACGCCTCTTCCTAGCGCCAAGCCTCGAAGCAAGCCTAACTGCATCAGTCTCAGGATTAAGCCTCTCAAGATCACTCACCGTATTCACCAGAACATCTCTGAACCCAGATGGATGCAGCCCCCTAGCCTTAACTGGTCCTCTGTAACCGATATTCACCAGTCTCGGCCACCCCTTCTTCGCCAAACGCATCCTGCTGTCTGTACCTTTCGGCCGCCTCCAAGCGTCTCCCACTCTAACGTACCGCCAACTCTCCTGTCTAAGAAATTTTGGTCGACCCTTGCGTATCTCTTCCCTCAACTCCAGCAGCGGCTTTATCCCAGCCACAGTTGTCGGTGTCGCTACCTTAGCTTTCTCTTCAACCTTCTTTTCAGGCTTGGATACCTTGGTCTTTTTTGGTTTCTGGGTTTCCACCTTTTCTTCGATCTTCTTTTCAGGTTTAGCTGCCTTAGTCTTAGTTGGTTCCTTGGTCTTCGTCTTCTTTTCCACTGTTGTCTTCGTCGCCTTCGGCTTCTGGGTCTTCACCTTCGGCTTTTCAGCCTTCGGTTTCGCTACTGGTTTAACCTTCTTAGACGCCTTGCTAGGTTTAGCGGGGGCCTTTTGT
The DNA here is from genome assembly GCA_029460375.1 of Nitrososphaerota archaeon. GTDB lineage: Archaea > Thermoproteota > Nitrososphaeria > Nitrososphaerales > JACPRH01 > JARPAQ01. The sequence goes on from JARPAQ010000003.1 coordinate 4,260, forward strand.
CTCCGCTTCTTGGGTTTAGTACTCGCCTCTCCTCTTTTCATATGTGTACACTCCGTCTAGGAATACTCTTTGATCTTTGTTTTTGACAGTTGTCGCCTGCTCAATGTTGGCTGCTGTCTGCCCCACGTCGTCTACTGATGTCCCCTTTACTATGACATCTTCTTCCTGAGCCTCCACTTTACAGTCACCCACTATCTTGGCCACTCTGGGCGCCCGTTCGCCGTAGAAGTTCTCTATGTGAACCTCATTCCCTTTAACCTTGACCGTGATTGGGAAGTGGGCGAAGGCTATCTTCAACTTGTACGTAACACCTTTGGTTACTCCCAAAATCATATTCCTGGTCAGTGATCTGGCTGTGTTCATGGTGGCCATATGCCTCTTTCTTGAGCTGAACGGTGATATCTTGACTATGTTACCGTCTAGAGATACGTTGGCCCTGATCTTGCTGAAGTCTCGTTTAACTTCTCCAAGAGAACCCTTTATGATGAGTATGTTATCGCTGAAGGTTGCTTCTATTTCTTCAGGTATTTCGACACGCTCTTCAGGTAGCTCTTTTTTCTTTGTTTTAGTAGACGTAGCCAAGTAGCCTCCCTCCTACATCCTTTCCTTGAGCTTCGATATGAGACATAACTCCCTTAGGAGTTGTAACTATCAGTATCCCTACTCCTACAGCCGGTAAGTACTGCCTCTCCCATCTGCTGTAATTATCCTTCTTGACAGCGAACCTTGGAGATACGACTCCACACCGGTTTATCCTTCCGAGGAGCTGTACACGTAGCTTCCCAAGGAGTCCGTCGTCTATGAATTCAAACTCACCTATGTACTTGTGCTTCTGCATCGTCCGTAGAACTTCGCTGGCCAGCTTCGACGCCGGTATGGCTAAGCACTCCTTCTTGTTCCTAATCTCATTGTTGTATATTGTTGCGAAGAGGTTGGGTAGAACCTGTTTAGCTGGCATACATACACACCTAACTGTACTTCACGAAACCTATCTTCTCAGCCACTTCTCTGAAGCACTGCCTGCACAGTAGAAGATTATACTTCTGAATTACCGCCGTGTAATTTCCACAGCGCTTACAGTACCTTGAACCCTTCCCATACTTCCTAGGTTTTCCATGCCTCTCTTTGACCATACCTACACAACCTCCATATTCAGGCTCGTCTTGAAGTATTCAACAGCGTCCTCATCTACTACTTTATGCTTTTTACCGACATCCGAAGCGGCTCTCTTACGCCGTCTAACTCTGTAACCCGGTCTCTCAAAAACCACGGTTACATCCATTCCGAATATTCCGATATCTGGATCGTACTTTACGCCAGGTATTTCGATATGCTCCCTTATGCCGAAGGAGTAGTTACCTGTCCCGTCAAATGAATTTCTACTTATCTTGTTTTCCTTCGCTGCGAGGAGACGTTTCAAGACGTCTGACGCTTCCTCCCCTCTCAAAGTAACTGTAACACCAATAGGCTCGCCTTTTTGCACCCCGAAGTCTTTTACTGTTCGCTTAGCAGTCCTGGAACTTGGGTTGTGGCCCGTGAGATCTTTTAGCAGCGTCTTTGCACGCTCAATTATATCTCCCGAGCGGCCTATACCCATATTCAGAACAACCTTCGAGATTCTAACTGTCTTCATCGGGTTCTCTCTCACTTCTACTTTCGATGCCTTAGCAGCCAAATCTATCTACTTCCAGTTACAGTCACCAGCGGCTTTTCATCACCTACAGCAAATACCATATCGGCCGGAAGCTCTGCTACGACACCCTCTATATCAAAATCAGCCATCTTCGGTTTAGTAAAGGTTCCAGGCCTTAACTCCTTGATATGACCTATCTTACCTGCCCTTTTACCCTTCACTGCCAGAGCGAGGATACCCTTCTTCAAAGCCACAACCCGCAAAATCTTCTGAGCAGGAACCTCAAGGAGACAGACATCACCTGGACTTAGATCGGTTTCACTTTCAGCCAGAATAGATCTACCATCATGAAAACCATACTGAATCTTTCCTCCACGCACAGTCGTCTTGCTCATGACTTTACAAAGCTTCAGGTTCTTCTCAGAATCTGGTATTTCAACTGGGGCCAGAGCAGACCCCTTTACCGCGACCATCCTGTAGACTTTCTTCAAGATAGGTATCTCCAACACATTCATAAGGCCTACTGGAAAGTCCGGGGTCAATCTAACTACACCGTCTACCAATATTTTTCCATCTCTTATGACATTCCTCGCTTCATGATACGTGTTCACCATTTTCAGTACATCTCTGATTAATACCGTCAGCGGGTAGCTTTCCTCTTTACTATATGGCCCTGCTGCAGTGGTGACCGTGAACTGATGGCTCTTTCTATGGATAGTCCAGAAGCTCGGTGCCTTAGCTCTCTTCATTCTCTTATTCTCACCTTTTCTTCCCATCAGATCTCACCCTTCATCTTGTTCCCTTCTCCAGCTTCTTTTTTCGCCTTCTGTCATCAAGATTTAGGCTTGCCACCATGACTTTTGAAGCATGTATCTTGATGGGTACGGTTCCTCCAGCGATCTTTTCACGTGTCACACCTTCGATGTTTATTCTACCGCTTTCTATAAAGACCTTTGTAACCTTACCTTCAACCCCTTTATACTCTCCACGAAGAACCTTTACACTATCATCCTTACGAACTCTCACGGATCTAACTCCATACTTTTCACGTAGCTCAGACGAAAGTGCAGCCCCGACCATAGATGACTTTACATGATTGGGTGCTTCATACATACGTTTTCTCACTTTACTTGGACGAGGCATCTTTCAGCAATCCTCCTACACTATCATAGACGCCAAGTTAGCTATCCTAGGCCAACGCTCAGCAGCTTCAGACGCGACAGGACCCTTGACATCAGTTCCCTTCATATCACCCTCAGGAGTCATAATCACCGCCGCATTATCTTCAAAGGCTATCCTAAGACCGTTTATCCTACGTACAGGATACTTCTGTCTGACCACAACTGCGCCAAGGGGCTGCCGCCTAAGGTCAGGAGGTCCCTTCTTGACTACAACGATGACGTAATCCCCTATCGCGGCGGCGGGTATGCGTCCCAGCCTGCCTTTATACTTCGTAACCTGAATTATCTGCAGCGTCTTAGCGCCCGTGTTATCTGCGCACGTGATGACTGCACCTACAGGGAGGGCTCGTGTAATGTAGAGTTTGAACTCTTCCACGCCTTTTGCTGAGACTGCTCGAGATTTTCCGGACATATTACTCGCCTGTCTTCTCTATCACTACGAATGAAGCCGTTTTGCTAAGAGGTCTGCACTCTGCCACAGTCACTATATCACTCTTTTCTACCTCTATGCAGGGTGGAAGATGTGCATGCAGTTTGTTTCTACGCTTCTCATACCTCATGTATTTCTTGATATATTGGAAGTAATGCATCTCGATAACAGCGTTCCCACCAGGAATTGCGCTGGCGATCTTTCCTCGAGCCATTCTTCCTCTTAGCTTAGTTGAGCCGTGGAAGGGGCAGAGTTCGTCGTCGCAGGTCTTCTTGGGGGGTTTTACATCTATACCTATATTCTTCAACGCTATCGCCTCATCTTTTTTATTCTGTCTGCAGGTCTGTATGCAATCTTCTTGCCTTCCACCGTCGTATATGTTCCGTCTGGTAGTTCGATCTTTAATGTCACCGTTGATTTAGACAAGGTCTTCGAACCTTTGCTGGTCTTTATCTTCAAGGTGTTCTTGGTCTCATCGATAACTTCTCCTGAAAGCCCTTGTAAAGTATCATCCGAACTTTCAACGACTATTATCTTGAGACCTATAAACTCATGAAATATAATATTTGAAACAGACATCTTCATCAAACCACCTTAATCAGAAACTCCTTCAGCCTTCTTCTCACTTATAATAGTGAGAATCCTAGCGATATTACGTCTGACCGGCTTTAGGCTACCCGAAGCCTTCTTCAGAGTCCCTCTACCTACAGAGGCGTTTAGATTCGACATCTCTTTCCTTAAGCCTGAAAGCTTCTCTTCAAGGTCCTTATCCTTCATCTTTCTAAGTTCACTAGTCTTTAGAATCTTTATCCTTAGTCTCCTCCTTTTCTGCCTTCGCTACCTTTTCTTCTGTTTTCGTCTTAGTTTTAGCTTTACTCTTCTTACTTTTCGCTTCAGTCTTCACCTCAGCCTTAACTTCCGTTTTCTCCTCGGGTTTACTCTCGGTCTTCTCCTCTGGTTTC
>JARPAQ010000042.1 GCA_029460375.1 Nitrososphaerota archaeon
CTTCCATCTGATACTCTTCCTGAACTCTTCGTCCGACAGTGCTGCGAGGTCTCTTCCGTCGAGGATCATCTGTCCCTCGTATGTATGGACGTTGTTCGGTAATGTCCTCATCAGAGCTAGAGAGAGGCTGGTCTTTCCAGAGCCCGATTCACCGACTATACCCAGAGCCGCACCTTTCTCCATATTGAACGATACACCATCTACAGCCTTTACGGCTCCTCCGGTAGACTTGTAGTACAGCTTAAGATCACGAACTTCAAGTAGCACCATCATCAAGCCCTCTTCAGACGTGGATTAACCACTGGCTCCAAGCCTAGTGCGAGGAGGACGAAGGTCATAGCGGTTATGACGATAAGTATGCCCGGCGGCAGAACCCACCACCAATAGCCTACGTAGACTCCTCCATCGCTGAAGCCGCGTTCAAGAATCTGTCCCCAAGTTGGGAGAGAAGGGTCTCCGAGCCCGAGGAAGCTGAGGGCCGCCTCAGCCAGTATAGCTGCTGGGGTGAAGAATATCATCTGGGCGAACACGAAGGGAGCGGTTTGGGGGAATATGTGTTTGAACATGATGCGGAACCGGGATGCGCCTAGGGCTACTGTCGATTCTACGAGCTGGCCTGATCTTATCTGCAGCACCATGGATCTTATGAGTATCGTCAGCCCAGGCCAGCTGAACGCTATGAGTATAAGCATGATGACGAAGAGATTCTGCCCTATTATGAACGCTAGGAATATCAGTATAGGTAAGAGGGGGATGTTGGCAAGTATATCTGATGCTCGCTGAATCGTTGTATCGGTCTTGCCACCCATATATCCGCTCACTATCCCCAAAAACGTCCCTATCACCGTCGTTACGGAGGAAGTCACCAACCCTATGAATAGTGCAACGGGGAAGCCGAAGAGCAGTCCGATTGAGAGGTCTCTCCCCAATGTATCTGTCCCCATAAGACCGTAGACCGAACCCCCTACTACAAACTTCACCAGGCCTATCGAGTCAGCTTCGTCGTAAAGGAGCGCATCAACCTTAATCTTATAGGAACCCTGCAACACATCGAAACCTTCATCGCCACTAGGCTTCCCGAAAACGGCTATATCCACCCCTCTGACAAGGAGGTCTTGGCTACTGATCGAAACACCTATCTCCTTTTTCAAAAAGTCCGACACTGCAGCCGCAACATTCATCTCACCGCTCAACTGAACTCTGAACGGGGTTTCACTGTAACGGGAGAAAGGTGCCTCCTCACCCGGCCGAGGCCCAGAGACTATCAGCCTGTACATCTCTATCTTCTTACCGTCTGGTCTTTCGATGCTCAGAGTCAGCACAGGCGGACGTTCTCTGTAAGAAATGTCCTGCACTATCAGGGACGTAAAGGTAGGCGACTCATCTGCGTTGAAGTTGAGATCAAAACTGTACCCAGCTCTTATCACACCGAACTCTGAAACTTTCTCCGCAGGTTCAGTCGCTTCAAAGACAACAGTCTCCGCATGCTTGAATGAGCTGAATAGATTCGTCCAGCTAGGCGGTGCGACTCTGGGGTTGTCTGCCCATAGGACTGGGTTGCTCCAGTATTTTATCCCGAAGTCAGCTGGGTATGTCACCACTACACCTATCGAGATTATTATTAGAACCGCTAGGAATGCTGTACCGGCCTTCCCTGAACCTGTTGAAAGAAGCTCCTTCCAGGTGCTTCGAGTTCGCTCGCCCATCAGTATCTCACCCTCGGGTCAAGCAAAATGTATAGCACCTCTAGAATGAACCTCGCTCCGACGTAGAGCACAGTGAACATGAATGTAAGGGCAACTACCACATTCTCATCTAGGGACATAATCGCGTCAAAATACAATCTGCCCATACCGGGCCAGTTGAAGACTGTTTCTGTCAATATAGCTCCTCCAAAAGAAGCTGTCAGACCCAGTACAAGACTCGTCACGATGGGCGGGGCTGCTACCCGTATGATATGTCTCCTCATAATGATGTTCTCAGGAAGCCCCTTAGCCCTCGCCACCATTACAAAGTCTTCTTGAGCCGTATTCAGCACCATGGTTCGGACGACGTATGCCCAGCTGCCGACTGATGCCAAGACGAGCGTGGCTACAGGCAGAGATGCGTGCCAGATGATGTCCAGAGTTCTGTTCAGAAGGCCCGTTGGTGCTGGGGCGCTTACTATTCCTCCAAATGGAAATATGTGCAGTTGGAATGATAGGACAAGTATGAACAGTATCCCCACCCACCACGTCGGCAGGGCGTATGATGCGGCTGAAATGTAAGACATACCTCTATCTAGCCTGCTGCCCACTCTGGTGGCGAGCTTAACGCCGATATACAGCCCCATTACTGCGCTTATTCCCATCGCCGTGGTTACGAGTATGATGGTGTTCGGCAGCCGTTCAAGAACAATATCTGAAACTCTTGTGCTTCCCGCGAAGCTCTTCAAGGTTCTAGCCGAGCCGAGATCTAGGTTGAGGACTCTCCAGACCATATCGGGAAGTCTGAAGTACCATGGATTATCTAGCCCGTAGAACTCTACTAGCTGCTCTCGCTCAGCTAAAACAACACGTTCCAGCTCATCTGGATCCCTTATAGTCTGAGCAAGTGACTGCCTCAGCTCCCGAACCTGCTCGTTCACTATAGCGCCCATCATCCGGTCCGATACGCCTGTCGCGCCGAGAACGACTATGACAAGCAGTAGGCTAGCGATTAGCACACCAAATAGAGTGGCTCCTCTGACTGCCAGCACACGAGCTGTTCCTAAGGCTACCACCTACACTAGCAGCTATAATGCGGGAGATATTAAATGCTCAGCCGGTTCTCCCTGCGCCTCTTCTTCTAAGGAGGAGTGCAGGGATTATGATGACTATGAGTATGACTACGATAGCTGCGATGAGCAAGGTAGATGAAATTCCTTCCTCTGGTTCTGTAGTGGTTGTCTCGGTGGTTGTCGGCTGGGTGGTTGTTGTTGTGGGGGTTGTTTTAGTAGTGGTTGTGGTGCCTACTTCAATCTTCTCCACCCGCTCAGACACATATGATAGATCTTCGCTGAAAGCTGCTAGAAAAAGACTGTAAGGAGATCCTACCAACATCTTTGACGTAACATCAGACCCTATATCTATCACAAGCCGGTTAGGCGTCTCCTCCACAGCATCTCCTATCTTCAACACTTCACCGTTGACAGGATCGAATAGAACATACTTGAGACCCACCACACCAGGCCCCGTGATATCCACGATGTACTGAGCATCAGCGCCGACTGCAATAGGGCCGCCTTCAACTTCCGATATATCTACGAGTTGCGCCTCACCGTGGTACCAATCACCCGGTTTAAACGGATACGAGGGATCCCGGAAGGCGATCAGCTCAGCGAACTGTGACTGCGGCTCGAACTTGGTGAGCATAAACGGGCCGTTGCTTATCACCAGTATCTTATGCTCATCGAACCAAGAGGCAGCTGCATCGTACCGGCTGTCCGCTTCACTTTGCCCAACTAGGCTTCGACCGTCTACAGTGAAGACCGATTCAGGGAGGAAGCCGGTTCTGCCGAATTCTAAGAGGACGTTTCTCACGAGGCGAGCATCGTTCTCCATAACTAAGCTCAGCCAAGGTACTTGGAACTTTCCAGCGGCTGTGTCGCTGTATGCTGCTCTTCTCTTGTCGAACACTAGGTTATCCATCGCGGCGAGCACCTCCCAAGGCATGCTTATGCCTGCAGGCTGAGCGTATTGAGCTATGTAGTCGGAGATGAAGTGCCAGTAATCCACGTAAACTTCTAGGGTTGTATCATCCACTATTCTGAACCCTTTGAATGTGTCGAGGTAAGGCTTACTGACAGTGGCTGTAGCGAACTCAATCTTGGACTTGTCTTCATCATATGTAAGGTCGAACGTCTGATATATGCTGTACAGAATATCAGCCATAGTTATATCTTGGTCGTGATGCCACTTTGAACCTATGTATTTAGAGTAGTCAAAGGTTACCTTGCTCGTCGCCTGGCTCCCAGCTCCTATACTGCTCCATTTACCGGCTGAAGCGTCCCAGATGAAGGCGTCGCTAGGTATGCTCAGCTTACCGCTAGGACCCGCTGTCTCCACATCAAATGTTGCACGGAACGGAACAGGTATGCCTGTGAACGGATGAGTCCACAGAGGAGGATCATGGACGTTCTGCCATATATCGGCACTATAGACATCTCCAAAGCCGCCCACAGGGTTCCAGATAGTCCTCTCAGTCCACACCCAGAGGTTCCCCACTGTAAGCTCAGACTTCCCGGGGAGATATGCTTCTCTTAGTGTCCAAATGCTTCGGGGGCCGCTGGCCAAATCTATGGTGATCCCTTCTAGACTATCATCTACCGGATAGCTGTTCACTATGGTCACCACCCATATTCTTATCGACTCGTCTAGAGCTATCTCTGTGGCTCTTCTGTAGATACTGTTCCTCTCTTGAAGATCTTCGAAGTCGCCCATGAAAATCTTTTTGGTGAGCTCGTCGAGGTCTGAGTTTTCATATTGGTAGAACCCTACTTCCTGCCATCCTGGCATATTCCCGAACCACGGGGCGACCATCTGGTTTAGTGTAGCGAAGTCATACTTCTCAGTTGAGCCTTTGCTCCATCCTTCTGTGTAGAGGTGCCATTCAAAGATCTTGGGATCGCTTCCGTATACTTTGTCAATAGCTGGGCCGAACTGCTGATATACTCGGTCGACTGTGAAACCGAGCTTGTCAAGTTCGGCTGCTACAGTGTCGCCGATATCTCGTCTTTCATCCTCTACACGTATTATAAATTTCAGCCTGATCGGCCTATCATCATATGTCCATACGCCGCCCTCCTTTACGGCACCTGCGTTCTCCATGGCTTCATCAATCATAATTTTCGCCAGCTCAGGCTCATACTGTACATTGAACTGTCTGATGAGGTCGTATACGGTGAGGTAGTCAAAGTCAAAGGGGCTTATATGCGTCACCATAGGCGCGGCTAACCCCTGATATATCTCGCTGGCTACAAAATCCCGGTTGACCAGATATTGAAGAGCGAACCTAACCTCTTTTATCGAAAAGGGGTTCAGCTCTCCAGACGGAGCTGGCGCAGGGTTCAGAATTATAGCTACGCTGGTTGCAGGAGCACGGTATACTTCTATGTCGGGGTTGTCAAGTATCTCTTTAGCAGCGGCTGTTTTGAGAGCGAATATGTACATATCCATCTGCCCATCCGCTAAAGCTAGGGGCGCTATCTCAACGGCGAAAGATTTGAAGAATATCTTGTCTACAGCAGGGCCGGGTCTTTGATGGGGAGGTTGAAACTGAGCATAAACTGGGAAGACTGCCGACGTGAATAGTAGGAGAATGAATGAGACTGAAATTAAGGCTGTTCGACGCCTATTCCCACCCTGTTTAGATATTGTGAAAGGGATTTGGTTCATATTATTAGCCTCCGGATCTTTTTCCACTTTCCCCTATGTGCCAGACGGTCTTCTGGATGTGACGAGCGTGTACAATGATATCACAATGGCCACCACAGCTGCACCACCTACCACCCATATCTGAGTTGAAATAGAACCTATCTGATCGTTCACACCTTCTTCAAGACTCGCGATCCTGTCTGTCAACGTATTTCGCGTAGATTCAATGCTGCCTACAATCGTATCTTGGATGTTGGTAATATTCTCACCTGGAGGTGCGCCCAGTATGCTCGCCTGAATATCTCTAACTGTCTTCTGAAGACTATTCTGGATGGTGTCAAAGCCGAACTCCATATAGAATGACGCTGTAGCCACGTTGCCCGATGCGTCAAACACTCTTATATCATGAGCTCCCTCACCCGATATCGGAACAAAGGTTCTCATCGAAAACTTGCCATCGAGATCCGTCCTTCCGCTCGAAACCACCGCACCGCTAACTTCTAGGAATATACTCTGATCTGGTTGAAAGTCGAAGCCTTGAATCACAATATCCTTTCCGCCCGCTCCGCTGGGGGGGCTGAGGAATATGGAAGGTAACCGTATTGGTGATAGTCTTGCGAAAGCTATCTTCTGGTTAGCTACTCCGAGTTCTCCGAGTCGACCATCCGCCCACACCATATACACATCATTCTCTGTTGCTTCTATTGCGAAGTAGTCACCTATGAAGACCCCGTTGGGGAATGCGAAGTTCGGGTTAGTCGGGAAGTCGGTTACCCTGCTGTTTTCGAGCCAGGTCTTTCCCCCGTCTTCAGATGTGGAGTAATATATGTTGTACCTCTTCTCGCTCCGGTCATCTCTAAAGTCACCCCACATCACGTGAACAACCCCTTTTGGATCCACGGACACCGCCGGGAAGAACTGAAACGTGTTCGTTATATCATCATTAACTCTTGTAGGCCGAGTCCAACTCCTCCCACCGTCTTCACTCCTGACATAATATACATCTCCATCATCCACCGGCTTGCCAGGCGGTCTAGCTATATACACTATAGAGACATCACCGTCTGGCCCAGCAGATACCTGAGGGAAGGTTCCTCCCCAAGAGCGGAAGAAGGCCGTCCTCGAGCTGAAATCAGGCTCTAGGAAATTGGTTGCGACAACAGGATCCTCAAAGGTTTTACCTCCGTTATCAGATCTGGCTACTATTATCTCCCCCAACCCCTCAAACGCATTATCATCCGTCGAGTCAAGCCACGCTACATACAGGGTGCCATCATCGGCTACCAGAGGCTGAGAACCCTGCACCACACGTTCTTCTTGAGTGAACTGCTCACCTACACCTGCTCCACCGATTACTTGACGTACAGTAGGGCTAACTGCGACTGGACTACTCCACGTCCTCCCTTCATCTTCTGATCTCACGAGTTCGATTGTTGTTTCGACAACAGGGTTCTGGAATCCGAATATTCCTCCCTGCAGGAAAGAGACTACTTCATACCTAACAACGAAATGTGTATAGGTGACATAAATCACGTCTTTCTCTGGATCTTCAGAATTCGGGCCCACGTTCATCCACGGCTTATCAAGAAATCCTAGTGCTAATGTACCTACGAGACCACCGTCGCCTGGGGGTTGCATCTGAAGATCAACTGTACTCCTTGAGCTTGATACGGGTCTGGACCAGATGAATCCTCCGTCATCCGAATTGGCGATCGCTATGCTTGAAACCGTCTCGGAGAACGGTATCCCAAAGATGGAGAATTCTTCAAAACCGATAGAGATCGAGGCTATGTACGCCTTCCCATTCCTATTGAAGGCCACTACAGGGTCTCCCCCCGCACCTAGATCGTTCTCCAGATACCTCGGTTGAAACGGTCCCTCCCACGTTGCTCCTCCGTCGATGCTTACATAAGACACGACGTTAGGAGCATTATAATCTATCACCCCCACTATAAGATGCTCCGGATCCAGAGGGTTTACGGCTAGGTGAGGCTCGGTCTGATACGGGACGTTTCCCAAATCTCTAGTTATGAGCATGTTTCTGCTGAAGTGAGGTGAAGGACTTCTGAACGGAACTAGCGCGGCTGCTGCTCCGGCCTGTAACTGTGGAGATCTGCTTCCAAACTCACGTAAAGCTTCGCTCTTCGATTGGCCGAGCCGATAATCTTTTCCTTCGATAGATAAGGCTGAAGCGCCTGACATAAACTTCGTAGCTGGGGTTAGTTTGCTATCTATCCCTTC
>JARPAQ010000043.1 GCA_029460375.1 Nitrososphaerota archaeon
AACACTGGTTTAAACTGCGAAAACCTCTACATCCTAGGCCCTTATGTCAAGAACTTTTTGAGAGACGCTACATCTGTGACAGGCTGTCTACAGGTATAGTTCTGGCAGACGTATACTGTAGCTGCTTGGTTGATGGGTGACTTGCCTTCGAGCATCGGGATAATATCTGTAAGCCGGCCTTGATGACTAGAGGAGTACGCAACGACCTTGTTCGGCACCAAAGTTCGCCTCATCTCCCTGAGCATATCTCTAAGATCGGTTAGCTTACCTGCGAAGACGATTTCTTTAGGCTGTCCAATTAGGAAATCCAAAGCACAGAGCATCTGAGCGTAGCGTTCAGGGTTTGACTCTAACCCCTCCCAGAATGTTAATACCGTCTTTTGCGAAAGTGAATGCAGCTCCGTGTCCGATGTGAGTTCGCCTAACTTCGCTAGATTCAAAGCTGCTACACCGTTACCTGATAATGTGGCGCCATCATATGGATCTTTGATTCTCGTGATGACATCGGATTTCCCAAGTTGAGTTGAATAGAATCCACCGCCATCTTTATCCAAGAAGAGGTCCATCATTACCCTGTTCAGTTTTAGAGCCCATTCCAGCTTCAATACGTCGAAGCTCGACTCATACAGGTCGATCAAGCCCATAACCGTGAAGGCGTAGTCTTCAAGCAGCCCGTCTATAGCTGCCTCTCCATCTCTCCATCTTCGAAGAAGCTTTTCCCCGTTAAGCAGGTTGCCAAGTATGAACTCAGCTGACGCTTCTGCAGCCTTCAGGTAGCGTTCATCTTCAAGGACTTGGTATGCTTTAGCAAAAGCGGATATCATCAGACCGTTCCAAGATGTTATTACTTTGTCATCTATGGACGGTTTAGCCCTACTTTCTCTATGCTTCAGCAGTGTTTCGCAGGACCGTTTTAGAGATCTGGCGACATCATCCTTCGTTGTATTAAGTTCAGTGACTATTTGCGAGGGTTCTTTCGCTATATGAAGGATGTTCATTTGTTTTTCGAAGTTCCCTTCATCTGAAATCCCGTAGCGTCTTGAGAATATCTCGGCGTCATGCGTACCTAGTATTTGGGTTACCTCATCCTTTGTCCATACGTAGTATGACCCTTCCTCCCCGTCGCTCTCCGCATCTTGAGCGGAGTAGAATCCACCTCTGGAGTCCCTCATCTCTCTTAGCGCCCAGTCAAGAGTCTTCTTTACAATATCTATGAAGAGAGGGTTTCTTGCAGCCTGCCAAGCCTCAAGGTATGCAAGAGGTAGTAGGGCGTTGTCATACAGCATCTTTTCGAAGTGTGGGACGAGCCAGTACCGATCTACTGAGTACCGGTGGAATCCGCCTGCAAGCTGATCGAAGATTCCTCCCCGGGCCATGTTTGTCAAAGTCTTTGTCACCATCTCAAGAGCCTGTGTCTTCTGGGTTCGGCTATAGTACCGCATCAGGAAGAAGAGCAGAGAGGGAGAAGGGAACTTTGGAGATCCGCTGAAGCCGCCGTAAACTGTGTCGAACTGCGCGGTCAACGTTGAGTATGCTGCGTCTAGGGGGAAAGTGGATAACTCTTCTTTAACGGTGCCAAATGCTTCGGTTAGACTTGCCACTGTCCTCTTGGCTGACGCTTCGATTTCAGCCCTGTCTGTCCGCCAGAGCTCGAGTATCTTGGTGAGAACGGTCTTGAAGCTAGGTAATCCATACTGGTCTTCAGGAGGATAGTATGTTCCGCCGAAGAATGGTTCTAAAGAAGGGGTTAGGAATACCGATAGAGGCCAGCCACCTTGCCCTACCATCGATACGACCGCCTTCATGTAGATTTCGTCTAGATCGGGTCTTTCTTCACGGTCTACTTTGATCGATACAAAGTTCTTGTTCATTATTTCAGCCGTTTCGTTATCTTCGAAGCTTTCTCTTTTCATAACGTGGCACCAATGGCAGGAGGAGTAGCCTATGCTGAGGAAGATAATTTTTCTTTCAGCCCTTGCTTTTGCGAACGCTTCTTCTCCCCAAGGATACCAGTCCACGGGGTTGGAGGCGTGTTGAAGAAGATAGGGGCTCTTTTCTTTAGATAATCGGTTCAAACGAGAATGATCATACGTGGAATTCCGATGTAGATTAACATTATGCCCATAATTTCTAGGTCAGGAGATATAATTTAGTCGTAGGCTTCTTCAGATCTCTATTCAACCGTTATGAAAGTATTCACTCTCTGCTGTGACTTAATAAGATCTGCCTTGGCACGAGTCACGTTTGAAATAGCTTTGAGAAGATCTTGCCCTTTCCGGGTTACTCGGTACAGCCGGTTTTCATTATCGTAGTCAATACATTCTATTTTGATCAGCATATCTAGGTATCTGTTTAGCTGAACAGGGCTGAGGTTTGCACCATACATAATATGGGTCTTCTTACACCCATCGCCAGTCTTGCCTAGTATACTTTCAATGATATCAAGCATATCACGGTACTTTTTCTGACCGTTATCAGAATTGTTCAGCTTTAAATGAATACTAAACACTCTCCGTTATTTTTTCTGGCGATACGAGTAATCTATCGTGGAGTTTTACCTAAAAGAAGTCGTGCGTCCAAAGTTGGATATACACCTCGGAAAACTCCTCAAGTTCCTATTAGATGCGATTATACTCGCTTAGCATATGTAGGTCATAGAATGACGGAAAAGATCCAAGCCTCAGTCAAAATAATCTTTTCAACTTTAAGCAAATTGTTCTTCTTCAAAAACTTAATACGCCGATAGGCGGATGCCGAAGGAATATCTTTTTTTTCTGATAATATCTTGAACAGACATTGCTTTCGGAATTGTAGCCATTAGTATCTTTCTAGAGTACTCATCAGCCAGAGCCTTCAATACACTTATCTCATATTCCTTTCGGTTGTTAAGTATAGATGTCCACTTCCAGTTATGGTTTCCAAAAGTGGTAAAGCTATTAATCAAATAAATATTACCCGATTTAAAAACAAGATATGGCAGGAGTGTCGTCATCAAGATATGATTCCCAATGAAAAGAAGGATTTTCTCAAATGAATAGATACCACTATCTAATTACTCTAAGTGTTCTCATTACTTACTCGCAGCAATATTAGCAGCAAGAAGACGAGCCTAACACCGCTTAGAGTGATAGAATTATGTTGGATAAAAAACGTTTCATGGTTTTGGTATTAATACTGGGGTTGTTTGCCA
>JARPAQ010000044.1 GCA_029460375.1 Nitrososphaerota archaeon
GGTCTCCAGAAGAAGACCTGAAGAAGATCTTCAGAGGCTTGATGGGCAGACTATAGATGGCTTGATGCTCATTGTCAGAAACATGTATCGCCCCAGAGGAAGAGAATCTGAATGCAGGTACTTTGAGCTCTTTGTCAGAGACGCTGATGGAGAGGTGTCCCAAGATGCTGTCATAGATGGGTTGTACAGCTCAGGCAGACCATCCATAGCTTTAAGACCATACTTCGACATCTCGTTCAACTATAAACCCCGATTCAGAAGCCGATCTAAAGAACTTGATCTATCCAAGAGCGATATAGATACCCAGATATTCAAGGCATTATCCGAGCTCGTAGAGCCTGGAGGCAAGATTATAGTAACTGTCTCTGCACCTGATCGGCTGAACTTGGTAAATGAGACCTTCCGCTACCTAAATGTTGATCTCCCACCTGAAACCACCTACCTCGGTTCACTTCTTCTCCGTTGCGGCTGCGGCTCGTTCTTCAAGACTTGGCTGTTACGTGAAGGGGGGCGTGAAGGTCCTCCTGCTCTTCAGGGTGAGAAGGCTCTTGACGAAACATATCGAATCAAAGGTTTGAGGGAGTCTGCTACAAGGCTGACTAGGTTTCTTGAAGAGGCTGCTAATGAGCCTGAGTTAAGGAACGCCAAGGATAGGGCTCTTTCTATACTGCTGGAGATGCGGGTTGAAGATGAAGCTCTTCAGAAGCGAATAGGCGCGGTTGTTACGCGGCATACAGGCTAGGATACTGCTTCTCCTTGAGTGTGCTTGTGTTTTTCTATAGTCCGTAGCGGTGTTTGACCTTGCCTAAGCCTGCTGGTTCAAGGTTGAAGACAATCGTCTTGAGGTAGGTCATTTCGTCTATAGAGTAGCCTATGCCTTCTCTACCTATACCTGACTCTTTTGAGCCTCCGAATGGGAAGAAGCCAACCCCGTGTCTAGGCAGGTCGTTTATGGTGATTTCACCGACATCGAGCCTCTTAGCTATCTTCCACATCCTGTAGAAGTTGTTTGTAAATACGCAGGAATCCAGTCCGAATCTAGATTTTTTCCCAATCTCTATAGCCTCATCTTCATTCTTAATTCTGATTACAGTTACTACGGGGCCGAAGGTCTCCTCCCGAGATATTCGGCAGGTCAGAGGAATATTGTCCAGAAGTGTAGGTTCATAGTAGCATCCTTTATGATTACCTCCTCTGCGAAGCTTTGCCCCCTTCTTTACAGCATCCTGAACTAAGCCATGAATCCTATCCGCCGCTCTTCGATCTATAACTGGCCCAACCTTGACTGATGATCTTCTAGGATCTCCATGCTTCCACTTATCCACCTCTTCCTCAACCTTCTTCACAAACTCATCTGCAACCTTCTCCAAGACCAGAACCGCGCTTATAGCGTCACACCTCTGACCAGCATTCTTCAAAGAACCCGCTACAACTCTTTCAGCCGCGAGATCAAGATCAGCGTCATCCAGAACTATGGCCATACCCTTCCCTCCAAGCTCTAAGTGAAGCTTCTTGATACCTGCGTGCACGGTTACAAATCTACCTACCTCCGTGCTCCCAGTGAAGTTCACAGCACTCACCTTATCATCTGAAACTAAAGCCTTCCCGATGCCACTTCCAGATCCTGTTATTACATTCAAGACACCTTTCGGCAACCCAGCTGCCTCAAGCACCTTTGCATACAGTAATAGAGCTAAAGGATCAGCACTAGCACCCTTCGCAACAACAGTATTTCCTGCTAGTAAGGCTGGTATTATCTTGGCTGCTGGAATGAATAGAGGGTAGTTGAAAGGTGATATCGCAACTACTACACCTACTGGTTGCCGTATTACTATGGCCATCTTTTGAGTTACGTCTTCCGACCAGTCTCCCGGCAGATATTCACCGAATATCCTCCTTGCTTCTCCCATGGTTAGCTCCATTCTATTTATGGTGGCCTGAACTTCTCCTTCCGCCTCTTCTTCGGGTTTGCCGGCTTCGAGCATTATTGTTCTGACTATATCCTCTCTATGCTCGTTCATAATTTCAGTCGCCTTTCTGAATATCTCTATCCTGCCGATACCCGGTATATCCCGGATCTTGCTTCCGTTTTTGTAGGCGGAGTTTACTGCATTCTTAACATCTTTTACGGAGACCATTTGGGCTCGAGCTATTACGCTTTCATCGATCGGCGTCATCACGTCGAAAGTTTTGTTTCCACTTGCTGATG
Source organism: Nitrososphaerota archaeon (assembly GCA_029460375.1). Taxonomy (GTDB): domain Archaea; phylum Thermoproteota; class Nitrososphaeria; order Nitrososphaerales; family JACPRH01; genus JARPAQ01. The sequence goes on from JARPAQ010000044.1 coordinate 2,210, forward strand.
TCCATCTGCCGTTTACGAAAATCTTGAAGACGGGTATGCCGTCAGGCGCTGTTGTGTATAGGGGGTCGAAGAAGCTTTCCAATTCTAGCTTATTCTTCATCGTCGACAACTGCTGATTAGATTGTTCTCCTCATATTAATAGGTGTTCTTTGGTAACTATGGCTATTTGTTCGCTTTGATGAAGGTTTAACAGAACATTTGACTAAGCAGAGATGATATTAATGGACAAACGTAAAGTTAATATACAATAACTCTGAACGCCATTGCCATGGCAATCAACGGCGCAGATACCGCGTTTATCCTGATATCCGCAGCCCAAGTGCTTAGAGTGGTACAGAAAGCGGGCTATAGAATCAAAGGCGATATTATGGTGAAAATGCTCCACCCCACTAGGTGATAAGAATGAAGAGTAGCTTCCTATTATGCTTGGTCTTAGCACTGGCGATGACTACAGTTTCTCCTGCCTTCGCAGCCGATCCCGCAGGAGATGTCACGCTGGCCGAAGATCCTAATGCGCCTGTAAACTTCACGTGGACCTTGATAGCCGCCTTTCTTGTGTTTTTGATGCAGGGTGGCTTCGCTATGCTGGAGGGGGGTCTTGTGAGAGCTAAGAATGTTAGCAACATAATGATGAAGAACCTTTCGGACTTCGCGATAGGAAGTCTAGGTTTCTGGGCGATAGGGTTCCCGTTGATGTTCGGCACCAGTGTAGCAGGAATATTCGGTGCAAGTAAATGGCTGCTAACCGGAGAGGCTTATGATGTAAGCACCTATCTGCTCTGGATCTTCCAGATGGTCTTTGCCGGTACAGCTGCGACGATCGCTTCGGGGGCTATGGCGGAGCGTACCAAATTCCGAACATATTATATCATCAGCTTCATAATAACGTCTCTCATCTATCCAGTATACGGACACTGGGTTTGGGGTGGAGGCTGGTTATCCACTCTCCCCTTCGGATTAGGCCACGTAGACTTTGCGGGTTCAGGCGTAGTTCACATGGTTGGCGGCGGAGCCGGGTTAGCCGGCGCATTGCTGCTTGGAGCCAGAATCGGGAAGTACGACAAAGACGGCAAGCCTAGAGCTATACCGGGGCACAGCATCTCTATGGTTATGCTCGGTGTCTTCTTACTCTGGTTCGGATGGTTCGGATTCAACCCCGGTAGCACTCTAGCAGCCACGGAGCTCAGAATATCCATAATCGCTGTCACCACGCTGCTAGCGGGTTCAGCGGGCGGAGTCGCCGCGACCCTCTATACGTGGAAGAAGTTTGGGCGCCCCGATGTCACGATGGCGGGTAACGGAGTGATAGCTGGTCTCGTCGCCATAACGGCTCCTTCCGCTTGGGTGGAGGCTTGGGCCGCGGTTGTAATAGGGCTCGCCGCAGGTTTCATAATGGTTGAAAGCGTCCTCCTCTTCGAGAGAAAGGGTGTAGACGATCCCATCGGAGCCATATCGTGCCACCTTATCGCTGGAATCTGGGGTCTGATAAGTGTCGGCATCTTCGCGGATGGAACCTACGGTCTGTATACGACCGAGGCGCCGATGGTTGTGGGTCTACTGTACGGCGGAGGAGTAGGTCAGTTGGTGGCGCAGGTGATCGGCGTAGCTGCGAACTTCGCCTGGGTCTTCGGCACGTCATACTCGATCTTATGGGTCTTGAAGAAGACGTTGGGGCTGAGAGTCTCAAAAGAGGAGGAGCTTGTAGGACTGGATTTGAGCGAACATGGCGCAGTAGGCTACCCGTACTTCGTCTCGAGACCCGAAGAGAGGAGTGAGTAGTGAGCTGTTGAGGGGTGATGTGTCAGATGAAGAAGGTTGAGGCAACAGTGCGGCCCGACAGGCTCGGGGTGGTTGTGAACGCGTTGACCGAAGCGGGTTTCCCCAATATGACGTATTACGACGCCAAGGGTCGCGGTAATATAAAAGGTGAGAAGAAGATTTGGCGTGGACAGGAATACACAGTCAACATCGGGCGCAGAATCCAGCTGATACTGCTCGTAGACGATGAAGACGCAGGTAAGGTGATCGATATAATCCGAAAAAGTGCATCTACAGGTGAAACCGGTGACGGCACGATCTGCGTAACGAATGTAGAAAAGCTAGTAAAGATCCGAGCATTAGAAAAGAGAGTTGAAGCACTTTGAATCTGCGAAACGGAACCTCAAAGAACCAAATCAACACGTCGACAAACAAGGTGACTTCAACTACGCATCAGATTCAATGCTGGAGGTGATATGAATGAAGAAGATAGAAGCCATAATTAGAAATGAAAAGCTGAGCGAAGTTAGAAAAGCTCTTCTGGAAGCAGACATCCTAGGCATAACTGTATACGAAGTTCGAGGAAGAGGGCGTCAAAAGGATCTGGAGCTTCAGTTCAGAGGAAGAGAGTACAAGATTGACCTGCTGCCCAAGATCAAGATAGAGCTGATGATAGGTGACAATGATGTTGAAAAGGCAGTGAATCTCCTGATAAGAACCGCGTCCACTGGGCAGATTGGCGACGGAAAGATAACCATCCTTCCTATAGATGATATCATCAGAATCAGAACCGGTGAGAGGGGAGAAGAAGCCATCTAGAGCTTCCAGTTTGAAGGTAGATGTATCTCAGATTCCTCGTCTGATTGGGGGACTTCAAGATATAGGATTCTGACTTTTGGGTTGAGGTTCTTCTCGTATTCCTTTAGTTTAGCTCTTAGTTTGGGTAGCTGTTTTTGAATTCCGGCGGAGAGTTCTTGTCTTCTTACGAAGTAGAGGATGTACCCGATGTCTACTTGGTCTTTGTCGTATGTGATCTTTGTGTAGTCGTTCTGGAGGTGCCAGAGACTGGGGTGCACCTCGTTTAATGCTAGTTCTATTGCTATGCTTGTTCTCTGCCATTTGAGGTCTTTCGTTTCGTCTGGGTCGAGTATCGCTAGATCATATGCTCCTCTTGAAGGCTTTAACCGTCTATTCCCAACTGTTACGTATCTGTTTTCATTGGGAATTAGTGTTTTTTCTTTTGGGTTTTTGTAGAACTTGCCTAGTGTAGGATACTCGTTGTGGAGTAAAATGGTTTGAGCATTTTGTCCCTTCTCACCTATTCTTACTCTACTTTTTCTCTTGAAAGTCTCACCCTGATAGAGAAGAGAATAAAGGTAGCAGTGCATCGCCGACTCGGTATAGAAAGCGAATGGAGATTCTAGGAACTTGTTTCTAAGCGTTCTAATTGCGGATTCCACTTTTATGACTGCTTCTCGCGATACCATGAAAAGTATTGCTAGAACACCAAACTAATAACCCTTCTTTCAGTTTAGGCAACGAATAATAGAACCTTCCTTGACTAATATCCCACTGAATTATGAAACTCGAATTAAGAACCACTAACATAAACAATTGGGACGTAAATATTCTAGGCTCTATATCCTCTATAGCAGTTCAGCGATAACTTCTGATACCTTTTCTGTTATATTCTTTATCTTTGATATTCCGTCAAGCGATATTTCGAACTTCGGGCTAAGGCTCTTCGACCAGTCTGATGATGCTTTTCTTGTAACGAAGCCGTGGTCTGCCAGTTTCACTAGGATTTCATATGCGCTGTAGTCTGGTATATTCATCCTTCTTGCTAGATACCCCATCGTAACCGATCCATCGGCCTTTTCCATTACAGTTAGCGCTCTGTATATGCCTGACTCTTCCACCATCGTTTTGTATTGGCTTAGGTTCATATATTAAATGTTTTGCTTTTTTTCTGAACATTTGTGCAGTACTTCCACCATATAATTTATATACATCTACTGTATAGGGTTGTCAGGATATAGTGGACAAATGTCGCTAATGACACTAAATAAATACGCAAACGGTCAATCCACCCTATTGAGAATGTACGACCGTGAAGGAAACGCCGAGCGATCAGCCCCCAAAATCGGAAACATCAGACTGATCAATCAGAAGAAAACCATAGGCGAAGTCACATTCAGCATATCCCGAGAAGAGATGATTATAGACGGATTATTCGTAAAACCTCAGTTCAGGAGATGCGGGTTCGGAACCCAGCTACTCAGACTGGCAGAAAATATCGCGGCAGAAACCGGTCTCAGACACATATCCCTCAGACCATCACCGATAGACACTGTGAAGATGGCGACCCTGAAATCATGGTACAGCCACAGAGGCTACTCACCCTATAGCAGAAACCTTATGCACAAAACAATGGCTTCCATTCTATCCTGACTGAAGAACCTTCTGATTAAGAAACATCATCTAGCGCCCTAGCTTGAAAGATTTAAACACCTATACCTACTAGGATGAACCTTATGCCCAACGTGGGAAAAGTCGGCATCATAGGGCTAGGAAAGATGGGTGAAGCCCTAGTATCAGGACTCCTGCTGTCTCAAGCCTACGCACCACGAGACATCTACGCATACGACATAGTTCCCGAAAGATACCGATATATGAAATCAAAATACGGAATCAACATACTCAAAAGCGCATCAGAAGTAGCCTCAACATCAAATATAGTCACCATAGTCGTGAAGCCGCAGGATATAGCAGACGCTATCCAAGAAGTGAAGAAAGCCCCACTGAAAGACAAGATCATACTATCACTAGCCGCAGGCATAAGCACCTCATACCTAGTGAAACACCTCCCTAAAGGAACAGAAGTGATCAGAGCTATGCCCAACCTAGCCTGCTCAATAGGCGAAGGTATGATATGTGTCACCAGCGGCAAAGGAGCCTCCAAGAGGAGCCTCGATAAAGCCACAAAGCTCCTAGAGCTGACAGGCAGAGTCTTGCAGATAGATGAAAAGTACATGGACGCCGTAACAGGGCTGTCCGGAAGTGGACCGGCATTCGTATACGTGTTCATAGAAGCGCTGGCCGACGCGGGTGTTCGACTAGGTTTACAGAGAGATCTAGCCTTCACACTAGCAGCCCAGACTACCCTGGGTGCAGGTAAACTTGTAGTCTCTACAGGTGAGCATCCTGCGAAGCTGAAGGATATGGTCGTAACGCCGGGTGGGACTACTATCGAGGGCCTGATAGAGATAGAGAAGGGTGGGCTTAGAGCTGTGGTCATAGAAGCTGTTTCGAAGACCGCGGAGAAAGCACGTCACCTTCAAGCTCTGCTCGACAAGAATCTCAGCTAGTGGGCTACTTTAAATTAAGCAGATCATGACCCGCAGGTAGGTTAGATGCATGACGCAGGTAAAGTTTGAGAACGAGAACACTTGGCCGAAGGCTTCAAACTCAGGTCAGACTGAAGATTTTCACAGAAAGTATGAGGAAGCTGTAGAAAAAGTAAAGCAGCAGTTCGGGAAGCGTTACCCAAATTACATCGGTGGAGAGGAAGTATACTCTGAAGGAGGAGAGTTCGAAGACCGCTCCCCCAACGATACAAGAATAGTGCTGGGACGATTCCAGAAGGGCACTCGAGGAGATGCTGCCAAAGCGGTTGACGTGGCTTCAAGAGCCTTTGGACAGTGGGGTAGAACACCTTATCAGAAGCGTATCGAGATCTTGAGGAGGGCCGCTGACACTTTTGCAGAGCGGAAGTTTGAGCTCGCCGCGTGGATGAGTTTTGAAAACGGTAAGAATAGGTTTGAGGCTGTAGCGGATGTGGATGAAACTATAGATCTTACACGGTACTACTGCCATGTTCTGGAGTTCGAAGAAGGGTTCAGCAGGCCTATGGGGAAGGTGTTCCCTAATGAAGAGACTCGTAGCATCCTTAAGCCGTATGGTGTCTGGGGTGTCATATCACCTTTCAACTTCCCGTTGGCGATAGCGACCGGTATGAGTATGGGTGTACTTGTCACGGGAAATACGGTGGTTTTCAAGCCTGCGAGCGACACTCCTCTTATGGGCTTCCTGCTCTGCAAAATACTGCATGAAGCAGGTCTTCCGAACGGTGTCTTCAACTATGTCACTGGATCAGGGAGCACTGTCGGGGCGGAGCTGGTTGAAAACCTAGGTGTGAAGGGCATAGTCTTTACAGGATCGAAGGATGTCGGTTTTTCAGCTTACAAACAGTTCAGTGAAACGGTACCTCGCCCATTCATAGCGGAGCTGGGTGGCAAGAACCCTGTAATCGTAACAGCAAAGGCTGACATAGAGAAGGCTGTTGAAGGCGTCATGAAGGCTGCGTTTGGGTACAGTGGCCAAAAGTGTAGCGCCGCTTCAAGAGTATATGTTGAGAAGAGTGTAAAGCAGAAGTTTGTCGACGGTTTAGTATCTGAGACCAAGGCGCTGAGGGTCGGTAACGCTGTTGAAAGGGAGTCTTTTGTGGGTCCTGTCATTAACGAGAATGCCTACAGAAGCTTTCAGGCATATGCTGAAACCGCTTTCAAAGACGGCCAAGTGCTTACTGGAGGACATATAGTGAAGGAGGGGGATCTGCAGTACGGCTACTATGCCGAGCCGACGGTGGTTGACGGTCTGTCCAAAGAGCATAGGCTGTTCAAGGAGGAGCTCTTCGTTCCGATAATATGCGTAACCGACATTGAAAGTCTGGATGAAGGGTTAAGGCTGGCTAACGATGTTGAGTACGGTCTAACAGCAGGTGTATTCACTCAGGATGAAGAGGAGGCGCAGAAGTTCCTAGATGAGATCGAAGCAGGGGTGATATACGTTAACAGAAAGGTAGGTGCCACCACGGGAGCTATGGCCGGGGCTCAGCCGTTTGTTGGATGGAAGTTGAGCGGCACCAGCGGAAAGGGTGCAGGTGGACCGTACTATCTACATCAGTTTCTGAGGGAGCAGAGTCAGACAAGATACCCGTAATTCGATGGTCTGAAAGATACTTCACCCGAAAGGTTCTATAGGGCAATCTCCATCTAGGTAGGTTAGTATGCTTCTGGTTCAGATATCGGATATTCACTGTGGCCCGCAGTTCCGTAAGGAGGTTTTCGATGAGGCTGTGAAGGAGATTAATAGCATGAAGCCGCATGGGGTCATAGTTACGGGTGATTTAACGGAGGATGGGCTTGTAGAACAGTATCAGCAGGCCAAAGAAGTTCTGGATAGAATAGAGGCGGAGAAGATCTTCATATGTAGCGGAAACCATGATTATCGTTCAACCGGCTACTACCTCTTCAGACACTTTTTCCAGCCTCAACAAGTTGTAACGGCGGGTGACACGGTTTTTGTTAGTCTGAGTACAGCCCGACCGGAACGTGACGACGGTGAAGCGGGGTTTAGGCAGATCATGTGGTTGAAACGAGTCCTCGCTCAGTATAAAGATAAGCGGAGAGTTGTGGCTATGCATCATCATGTGCTTCCTGTCCCTGATACTGGAACCGATCGGATCAGGATAGTTGATGCTGGAGATCTTCTGCGGGTAATAGCTCGGTCGGGTGTGGATCTCGTCTTATGTGGTCATCGACATCGGCCTTGGATATGGCGGCTGGAGGATTTTATAGTGGTTAACGCTGGAACCGTGTCTTCAAAAAGGACTCGAGGTTTCTTTGTGAATAGCTATAACATAATCGAGATTCTGGACAGTGAGATACGTGCTCATCTTAAGGTGGTCGGAGGCAAGAAGATAGATTTGAGAAATGTCTTGAAGCACGAATACCTTCACTTGCCGCCGAAGAGGCGAATCTGAAACCTTCATTAATAGACACGTAGCACGATACGGGTTATGGTAAGCCTGTTAGAGGCTGTCCTCCTAGGTGTGGTGCAGGGGTTGACGGAGTGGCTTCCCGTATCGAGCTCCGGCCACTTGGTTATGGTTCAGGAGTTCTTGGGGATAGAGGTTCCTCTGTTCTTCGATATACTGTTGCATCTGGGGACTGTTACTGTTATATTCATTTTCTTCTGGCGCGATATATTTCAGATTCTTAAAGCATTCTTCAGACGTGACTTTAAGAGTGACGAGGGTCGGCTGGGTGTTTACATAGTTGTGGGGAATATTCCTATAGCTTTCTTCGGATACTTCTTTTATGATACGCTGGTCTCGTTCTTCACGAACCTGCTGGTGGTGGGTGTGGCTCTGCTTGTGACAGGTTCTCTACTGTTTCTCTCTCGTTATGGTGGTTCGACTAGGA
>JARPAQ010000045.1 GCA_029460375.1 Nitrososphaerota archaeon
AAATACACGAACAGAACCTCGGAAAGCAAAGATTTTATAGATAGGATAAGAACCAACAAAAAGAAGGAGAACTAATCACCTTATAGCCGTTTTATTCTTTTACAACAAAGTGATAAAGAATTGAGGAATCGATTATCTAAAAGAACGGCTTTGCTCTTCGGATATGTTTTGATATTTATTTTGGGCTCTCATTTTTTCTTACTCGCAGCTGACGCCCTTGTCTATCAGCCTGGAGTGAAACCAGGGATGTGGATGAAATATGAGTTCTTACACTACTCTGATATCAAGGAAGCTAATGTCACAGTGACAGCGGTTGAAGGCAATCTAGTTACATTGAATACCGTGTCTATATACAATGATGGTACTACAATAGAAGAAAACCACACTATCAATGTCGAACGCGGTGACAAAACTACACTGGTACCGACCGATAAAGTTGATGGATGGGAATCTATTCACGGAACCAATATCATCATGGCTGTAAATGATCACATGGAGATAATCATGGTGCCAAACGACGGCTTCGCTGAGTTTGGCTACACTTTTCAGGAGCCTTTGGATCTAAGTGAGTTGTCTTACTTTTACTACTTTATCTCTATAGCCGACATCGTTGAAGGGGAGAAATACACGTTATGGATGACGGATGTTAATGGCCAAAGCAAATTTTTCCCTGTTCAATTCGATGTGGATGATCCTAGGAAGTCTAAATTCGTCGTGTGGGATAAAATAGAGTGGTTCAACTTTGATACCATACCATTAGAGGAGATTGATAGAGCACAGATAAGTAGTATAAGCCTAGTGTATGATGGCAATTCTACGCGAACTGTTAAGCTGAGAAACTTTGAGACGGATCAGCCGCTGGACCATGGTTTCGGATTCTTCAAGTATTTTGTCGTTTCAGCTGGTCTTGTTAATGGTGACCTGATATATCCTGATGTAGCCAGTGTGATAAACGAAGAGCTGCCAAACGATGATCAGCCGGAGCCTATTATTCTTCAGCATAGCTATAGAGACTTTATTGTTTCGTTCGCAGATTGTGATGGCGGCTTTTGCAGTTCGGCATATACATACGACAAGGAAACAGGCATACTTACTAGGTTTTGGACGGCTCAGTCTGGCATACAGATCCAGCTAGTAGATCAAAAGAATGTCTGGTCTCCGCCCAATGTAGGATTGTTAGCCCTCGCGTTAGTACATGAAGGATGGATAAACTACATTCTACCCAACATCTGGTACATCGTGGGTATAATTTCAATCTATATTATCGGGTATGCTGGGACAGCCATCTACGACAAATGGAAGCGAGGGACGCTATCTCTAGGGATGATGAAACAATGGTGGCCCTTCCTCGTAATACTTCTAATCATATTTCTCCTTGGAGAAGCAATTCGTCGAATAGGGATATGATGAAAAATGAAGGACAGCGAGCTCGTCGACGAGGTTCAATTCTCCCAATTCATCTGGGCGAGACACAGATGGTTCAGGATACTCTTCCATATTCCTCTACTGCTCACCAGCAAAGACTACAGAGCCTTCAGATTTCTTAAGCTATCAAAGGCGAAACGGACGAAGAAGGCCGAAAAATGGTTAAAGAAATTCAGAAAAGATCCAAGATATCCCCGAGTCACCTTAGATCAAGTTGTGGGACGAGACGATGTGGTCTCTTTGTTGATAGATTCGATAGATTACCATATACTACGCCTACAGGATAACGACCCGCAGTTTGCAAAGATGTACACGACGCCGCCACCAAAGGTATTCATACTGGAAAGCGATCCAGGATGGGGCAAAAAATTCCTCACCAAAGCGATCCAGAGGGAATCTTTAGAGCGTAGTGTCAAAGAGGGGATCAAGGCTGTCCCTGAAACGCTGAAGTCCTCGGACATATCATCTTGGCTTATGGGTGTATCTGAGAAACAACTGGAGAATAGGATGAACTCCATATTTTCGACACCCACGGTATTATTCATCGAACAGGCGCAGGCGTTTTCAGAAAAGCCTCACGGCTTGATTGGCGATATAGACCGAGAAAGCCAGAGAATCGGCGAGGCTTTGGAGAGATCATTGGAGCGTCTGAAGGAAAATCCGATAAGAGCGATCGCTATCCTTTCAACCAACAACTTTGCGAATATGCCGGAAACACTCAGACTGATTGCCGAGAGAATAAACCTGAACGGCATGAAGGAAGAGGCCATCATTGAAATCTGCAGGAGGAGATCTGAAGAAAGTGGAATCGACATCGAGCCGAAAAAACTATTCCAAGCTTTATCACAAGCATTGAGAACAGTCGGCAAAATCGAATTAACACCTTCTGACATCAATAAGGCATTCATACTGTCAACGAACAAGGTACAGGCACCTTTCAGGGAGGCTGTGCGAAAGCGGGTAAGGGGCAAAGTGATCGGTGAACCTCCGAAGCCCACTATAGAAGATTTCATCTCAGTCGCACCTGATGTGGCCGCCTACACAGAGGAAGAAGTCTCGACTATGGTGAAAGAAACACGGCAGTTCACTAGGCCTACAGAGAGGTATGGAGACGTAGGTGGCTTACACGATGTCATCGGAAGAGTGATAACAGAGATTAAAGTCGCTCTAAACCCAAATCTGGGTAAACAGTTGGGGTATGAGCCTCCGATAGGCTTTCTATTCTACGGCCCCCCGGGTTCTGGAAAGACGCTTCTGGCAAAGGCGATAGCTGGAGGAGAGGGGGCGAAGATCAGGGTTGTGAGCGGATCGGAGGTGTATCAGAAGGAGGTCGGGGAGACTGAGAGAAACATTCGAAGTGTATTCAGCGAGGCGAGGAAAGAGGCGCCTAGCATCATCATCTGGGATGAGATAGATGCTGTAGCGGTTAAGAGAGGGTCACGGTTAGGCGACCCCGTTCATGCGCCGGCGACGACGATACTGCTGAGCGAGTTGGAGGGGCTCAAGTCGGGGGGAGGAAAGGTGTTGTTCATTGGTATCACGAATAGGAGGGACATTATTGATGAGGCGTTGCTAAATCGTCTGTTGTCGATAGAATTCACTTACCCAAAGAATGCTGAAGAAAGAAGGGAGGTTATTGAAGTTCATTTACGGAAGACGCAGCCATTCTTGTCGAAGGATGTGACGCTCGACAAAGTTATGGAATTATTTTTGCAGAGGACGTTCTCTCCTCGAGTTGTATCATACACGCTTAGGTCAGCCATAGCTGAGCGGACAAAAGAGGTTGTGGCAAGCCAAGAAATACTAGATGCTTTGAAGAAAAAAGATCAGGACAAGCTCAAAACAATAAGGGAAAACTACAGAGAACAGCTAGCCCACATAGAGGATGAGGCCAAAAAAGAAAAAGTGAAGATAGAAGATCTGTACAAAAGAGTCGCGGCTGCAGCGGAGAACCCGATGTCGTATCCATTGACATTGTTCCATCTTAAAAGAGCTTTCGAGATGGCGGTGAAAAGCGAGGAGTTCGAGGAACTGAAGGAGATGCAGAGAATTTACAGAGGCACTGGACTGGAAGTTGGAAAGGCCTATGGACTGGCTACCGCCGAGGGTGAAGATGAGCGAAGAGGGCTGATAATTATAGTGGAGTCCGATATATTTCCTAGATCTAATAGGGGGGAAAACCTGCTAGTCTTGGGCACGGTCAATGAATCGGTCAAGGAAAGCGCCAAGGTGGCTGTAGAGTTTCTCCGCAGGTATTATCCGAACATAAATAACTATGACATTGATCTCCATATAATCAGCCCAGCTGAAGGTGCAGTTAAAGAGGAACTCAAACTTTGGGGGCCATCAGCAGGCATGGCGATCGCTGTTTCAATCGCATCAGCTATCTGGAACATCTCGATTAGTCCAAATGCCTGTATGACTGGTAAGATAGAGCTAAAGAGCGGCTTGGCCGGTCTGGTGGGAGGCATCCATCCGAAGAAAGGATCAGGTAAGATAGACATAGCGGCGGATGAGAAATTCAAGAGTGTGATAATTCCGGTGCAGGGGTATGAAAAGCTGCTGAAAGACTACAAGGAGTATGTTGACGCAATAAAGAATAAAGGAACAGAAATTGTCGCCGGCAGAGACTTCTTTGACTACCTGAGCACCGCTGCGGAGCTACCTAAAGAGGAAGTGATCAAGAGACTTAGAGTCGCCCCAGATGGCTTGGAGGCTCAAAAAACGGTGGTGGGGGGAAGATATAGTATAGTGGACTACTCTAAATTTCTATCAGAGAGGGAATATGCTCAGCATGTTGTTTCTCTAGCCGATGATGTTATGTCAAAGGTGAGGTCAATCCACTCAGGGCGGAACCCCGAGGAAGAGATTACATTTGTTTTAGAACGTAACCAAAACTGGCCCGCAGCCACTGATGGGAAGAGGGTGTTTCTAAACCTGGATCACTTCGATAAAATCGCAGATGTTTACGGGAGTAGAGAAGCGGATGATGGGGCAATAGTGCACGAGATTGATCACGCGATCTTATGGGCGCCCAGATACGATAAATCTACATCTTGGCTCATTGAAGGAATCGCCGATTATGTTAGAGACAAGCTGGGATACAAGAGATCTCCGAAGGGGCCATTTCCAGGATCTTACCCTCACTATGAAGAAGGTAAGGCTCTGTCATCTTTTCAAACGACTGCCCACTTCCTGATGTTTCTTGAGAAACTTCACCCTAAGATAGTCAGAGAGTTGGCCCAAGCATTAATAAATGAAACATATAGCAAGAAAATCTTCGAGAAACTTTTCGGGAAATCCCTCCAAGAATTAGTTAAGATGTACAGGGAAGAAGAGAAACGGAGATAACTCGTTCGACAGATAAACAGTCAACTTAATTGTAACGCTGCTGAAACCCTACCTTCAGAAAACCTTGATCTCCGATAGAGGTCTTATCTCCTTCACCTCAGGATTGAATAAGTAGGGTGGCTCCTCACCTTTCAAGACGGCCAGCAGGTTTTTAGCTGTGATCTCGGACATAAGGCTTCGGGTCTGATGAGTTGCGCTGCCTATGTGCGGCGACAACACAGTGTTCTTCAGCTTCAAGAGGGGACTGTCGGCCGGAAGGGGCTCAGTTGAATATACGTCAAGGCCTGCACCTGCAATCCAGCCTTTCTCAAGAGCCTCAGCCAGAGCATCTTCATCGACGACCTGTCCTCTAGAAGTGTTGATCAGCACCGCGTTCTTCTTCATCAACCCAAGCTTCTGGCGATCTATGATTTGCCGAGTCTTTTCTGTAAACGGGATGTGAAGAGACACAAAGTCGCTCTCCTTCAAAAGATCATCAAGAGATCTATATTCCGCATTGAGCTTCTTCTCTTTTTCTGGCGAGCGGGTGCGGCTGTGGTACAGAACCTTCATCCGGAAGCCTAATGCTCTCTCAGCTACTGCGCTACCTATTCTGCCTAAACCTACTATCCCTAGGGTTTTGCCGTATGCTTCTTCTCCTAGAAGCATAGTGGGTGACCACCCGATCTTCCATTCGCCGTTTCGAACATACCTGTCTGCTTCTGATATGCGTCTTGCCGCTGCCATCATGAGGGTGAAGGCCAGATCGGCTGTAGCTTGGGTCAGGACTCCAGGAGTGTATGTTACATAGATGCCTCTTCGGGTCGCTTCAGCAGTATCTATGTGATCTACTCCCACGCTGAATGATGAAATGACTTTTAGGCTTGGTGCCGCGCCGATGACTTCAGAGTCTATTCTGTCGGTCAGCATACAGAGCAGCCCGTCTTTTCCTCTGATATTTCGGATAAGTTCTTCTCTGCTAGGTGGTTCCTCGCCTTGGTGGACGGTTACTTCGCATCTGCTCGATAGAAGTTCTAGTCCTGGCTGCAGTGTTCTTCGTGTTACGTATACTCTTGGCTTGATCATAACTCGACGTTATCCTTTATACGGTTGCTGATAAGTCTGTGGCTATATTCGGCATCGTCTGCAGACGCGGACTACATCGTTATAATAATCGTATAGCCCTTGTCTGCGTGTCCTGATGAAGTACGTATGCTCTGCACATATCGAGTCTCCGCACATGAAGCATTTACGCCACTCCTTTTCATCAGGCTCTATCGTCCTGCCGCACTGTGTACATTTCAGTATCGTAACCCTTTTTTCCGTTGAAGTCATCTTCTTATCACATCTATCATATTTCAAGCGGGGCCTCAGCAATAGCTTTCACAATGTCGGCTGACGTTATCATCCCGACCAACTTACCATCATCCACTACAGGAAGCCTTCGTATGTGTAGCTGAACCATAGCTCGAGCCGCCTCCTTCAACTCATAATCTGGTCTTATCACCGTCAAGGGCGTGGACATATAATCGCCCACTCTGCCCTTCTCTAGATCTACATCTTTCGGGATCACTTTAGACAAAAGATCTCTTTCCGTAAATATCCCCTCTGGCTTTCCGCTCCGCATTATAAGTACGCTGCCGATGCGCTTTTCACCCATAATTTTACAGGTCTCTTTCAGAGTAGTCTCAATATCTACCGAAACTACGTCGCCCACCATAGCGTCTTGAACAAGTATCATTTCAGAAGCCTCGTTACACATGATGAGAAAACTGGTCTACATATTAACATTTCACAGCTTAACTGGCTTCTCGATCTTCAGGAATCTAGTGACTCTAGGGATAAGTAGGTAGAAGAAAAGGACTGTTAATCCGAAGCTCAAAGGCCTCCACGGATCTCCTAGAAAGATGAACGAAGTCTGTGACGAAGTAGCTGTCAAAGATGTGAAGGTATTCCATAACCCATGAATAAAGATAGGTAAAATAAGGCTCTTAGTAGAACGGTACGCCACACCCAGAACGATTCCCGAGAGACTTGTAAACAGCATATAGGACGCAGCGTATGCTACTGCAAAGACAGGGGTTCCAATAAAAGGTATGCCCCACACCGTATGCCAAAGGCCGAACAGAACGGCAGAGTATACCAGTGCTTTACTGGATCCTAAAACCTTCTCGGCGCTCCCTTGAAGATAACCCCTAAAGAGCAGCTCCTCACTCAGAGCCGACAGTAGAAAAGACGTTGCAAGAATCCAAGCGAGATCATAGACTCCATATAACGCTGGAACAAGCGTCAGTGAACCGCCGAGAAATACATTAACACCACCTATATAGAACCACTGACTTAGATAATAAAATGAAACTCCTAGAATAAGGCCGGCAAGCACATTCCCACCCCATTTAACTCTGCTTATCCCTATATCCAGTAAAGAGCGCCCTTCAACCAAAAGAACCGTAAGTATAACCAAGTAGAATATCGGTATCTTTTCAGCTGGATTATTGAAGAAGGCGATGAATAATGATCTGGCGGCCATCGCCAAGCCAAACACAACAAGATGTCTGAGGAAAATGTTGATCGAAGGTTGACGCTCAGTCTTCTCTCTACCGAGCCTTAGACGCTGTAGAACTACCACCAAGATGCCTAGCATAACTAGCGAAACCCCTGCCTGCCAGTATACAGCACTTTCACCCGCAGCGAGACCCACGGTAAATATCAGAAGCACTGTGGCGAGATATATCACCACAACGAGAGGCATACGGTTTTCCAACATTATCAGCCGGTGTACAGAGAGATACGGGGAATTGATTCTTATAGCTTTATCAAGATATGCACTCGAAAACTTTTCAGATGCCGTGGATCGGAGCCAAGTTACCTCTGGCGCTCGTATAAATGGCATATATGGTGAAGAGATAATGATCTATAGGGATAACCGTCGACATAGAAGATATAGTATGCTTTCGATATGTCGACCATGATAAGGCTGATAGAGCTGAACCTCGTCTTCACAGCGGCAGGAGTCATCATAATGTTTTACGGAGCTCTGCGATCATACTCTAGACCATAGCAATCCTACTCGATTTAAATAAAAAAAGAAGAGAGGTTTACGAGCCTTTAACAGCGGTTTAGCTGATTCAGACCCAGCCTCTTACCTTCATAGCTTCAGCGACTTTGCCGATGGCGTGTACGTAGGCTCCCTGCCTCATATTCACGTTATACTTCTGAGCTGCATTATGGACTTCCTTGAAGGCGTCAACCATTATGACCTTAAGCTTCTTATCAACCTCTTCAGCCGTCCAGTAGTACCCCTGATTGTTCTGAACCCACTCTAGGTACGACACGCTGACTCCACCTGCATTTGCAAGTATATCCGGTATGACCATCGAACCGTTCCTGAAGAGAGCATCATCTGCTTCAGGAGTCGTAGGCCCATTTGCTGCTTCAGCTATCACCTTCGCCTTTACCCTTGACGCGTTTTTATCTGTGAGCTGATTCTCCAGAGCAGCAGGCACCAGAATATCCACATCCAACTCCAGAAGATCTTCATTCGATACACTTTTTGCTCCTTCAGCACCGACGACCGATGTCGTCTTGGCTTTATGAGCAGATACCTTACTGTGGCTCAGCCCTTCAGCATTGTATGCTCCACCTTGTGAATCACTGACTGCTACAACCTTTACGCCTATATCCTCCAGAAGCATGTGTGTATATGCTCCTGCGTTGCCATAGCCTTGAACTGCTGCTGTAGTCTTCGAGAGATCCATGTTCAAAATCTTCGCTGCTTCTTCTACTGTGAAGACCAATCCTCGTGCAGTGGCTGTTCCTCTTCCTAAAGAACCTCCTACATTGAGCGGCTTACCTGTCACAACTCCATAAGCGTTGTACCTTCTTATCTTGCTGAACTCATCCATAAACCATGCCATAGTCTGAGGATCAGTGTAGACATCTGGAGCGGGTATATCCTTCTCCGGCCCAACTATATCTGATATAGCTGCGAAGAAGCCTCGTGAAAGCCTCTCCAGCTCGCCATTTGAGAGTTTCTTTGGGTTTAGTGTTATACCTCCTTTGTATGGACCCCGCGCGTTGTTATGCTGGCTTCTGAATCCGTCAAAGACTTGGATGCTTCCATCGTCCATCCGCACAGGTATACTTACGCTCAAGACTTTCTGAGGCTTTCTGAGTATCTCACGTGAATTGCTATCTAACTCCATGAGGTCTGCTGCTCGGTCGAACTGTTCAAGCGCTATGTCGAACTGATTTTTTTCAGAGGTTAAGGTTACCTGTTGAGTTTTTTCTGACATATCAAACCTAGGAAGATGCGGCTCTTAACACATTTATAGGTGTTGCGTGAAGAATATGTCCTAAATATAGCAGGATGATAGATATGTTGCGAAAATTGGACACTCAAGAAATTAAGGTGGTTAAGGCCCTTATTAGAAACCCTAGGTTATCGGACAACCAGATAGGCATAAAGACTGGCGTTCCGATAAGAACCGTGAACCGTAAGAGAAAGAAGATGGAGGAAGAAGGTTTCCTCAAATACTACACCGAGTTGAATATGGGTGCAGACGGAACTGGGCGATTCAACGCTAGACATCTATACTTGGTAAAGTTCAAGATGGGCATATCCCAAAGCCGGATAATAAAGGAGGTTCAAGAGGAGCCCAACGTCCGAACGGTCTTCACCGACTTTATTTACGAGTCTCACATAGCCGAGATAGAAGGCCACACAGCTCTTGCACTGATAATTGAAGGCAGCTCTGACGACGAAATAAACACCAACTTCAACGAGATTATGGTGCCTTCACTGGAGAAGAACCACGGAAAGGATTCGATAGTTCAAATCACTACCATAAGGCTAGGAAAACCCATCCGGATCTTCCATAACTATCTTCCCATGGTAAATCTGTCTAAAGGCAGGATCAGCGACCGCTGGGCTGAGGATGCAATACTGGCAGAATAGTTCAAATGTCTTGATGTCCCAGCCTTCTATGAATGTTTGTCCAGCTGTTTGCTATACATTTATATGGTTGGATTATAGACTGAGGTTCAGATAGTCTTGAACTTAGATGAAGTTGACAAGAAGATTCTGAACCAGTATCTTAAGGATGCCCGTCTATCGTACCGGGAAATAGCTAAACGCATCAATGTAGCTGTAGGAACCGTTCTGTCCAGAACCAAGAAGATGGAGGAGGAGGGGGTAATTCAAGGCTACACCGTGGTCTTGGACGATGAAAAGCTAGGATACCACCTGACCGCGGTTACAGAAGTTACAGTCTCAAAAGGAAAGCTTGTAGAAGTTGAGAAGGAGATAGCGAAACTTACCTCCACCTGCGCTGTTTACGATGTCACAGGGCTGACCGACGCCTTCATCATAGGGAAGTTCAAAAACAGACAGGAGTTAAGTATCTTCACCAAGGCTCTACTCGCCCTCCCTCACGTAGAACGCACCAACACACACCTAGTGCTAAATACTGTGAAGGAAGACTTCAGAAAGCCACCATAAGAATTCCTTAGGTGGACATATATCATTCTATTAACTAGGGCGGAAAGACATGTCTTCCCACCGTTTGCAAGAAATATCTATGCTTCGCTATATGTAAAATAAGCATATTCATCTTAGATTCGGAAAGTCTGTAATAGTCCTCTCCTATATTATTGATAACGTGGACAGATCCCCTGATAGGGTTGCTCAGCCAGTTTCCGAGTTATCACATGAGCTACCGTCCATAAATGCACTCCATAACTCTTTTTTTACCTTAACCTAGAATATGACTGAAAAGGGAAGGCGATTAGAATCAGTATGAAGAGGAGGATTATAACCAAGCCTATTTATCGAGTAGGAGTCTATAAGATGGGCTCAGTCACAGGATTGACTGCAAACACCATCACGCCATTAACCTTGAAACTGTATGGTAGATGATGCAAATTGAACCTTGACGAGAATGTTTGCGAACAAGATAACTTGCTCATTCCGCCGTTTGCTCTAGACTCGGCAAGTGGCACAGCTCTGCCAGAGGAACTCGAACTCTTCCTAGCTTGGAGGCTTATAGAGCAAAAAAGCTCCAGCAACTCCTCTAACCGCTTCTACAGCGGAGGAATCGACGCGCTCGTTAAGGCCTATTATCCACTTTGGGCAGTTCCTTTTGATGGCAGAATTGCCTTAATCGATCCTGTCGTTCGTCAACCCTCCACTATCGAATACAGAGAAAACCCTTCAGTCGAAAGCTTCATCGATCACCTTCAGGCAGCTCACTCCAAGAGTTCAGTCTTCCGCAACATTCTGATGGTTCATCAAAACACCTTTGCATCTTCAGAATCGTCGAAGAACCTCCTTATTCAGGGCTTGATAAAAAAGCCTGATATGACACCCATTGTCGAATATGTTGCGAAATCAGGTTGTGTGGTTTCGGCGGAGTCGGTACGTGAATTATGCATCGGAGACTTGAGCTATAATGTTATTGCTGATGAGGTGTCCGAGCTCACGGCGATCGTCAACACATTTGCCGAAGGACTGAAGCATCTGGAGTTAGCTCTTACCGTTCTTGAAACCGAAACAAGTCACCAGATACGCGAACTTAAGGCGGAGATAGAAGGGATAAAGAGGGAATACACCCACGAAATCGACAGCACCAAGGAGATACTCCGTCAATCGGTAAATAAGCTCATCAAAAGAAGAGATGCTGAAGTCGAGATCGCTGCTTCAAGGTTCTCGGAGATCAAAGACATCCTCACATCAGATATTAGCAACTTCAAAAAGGTACAAGCCTCTCTATTTCGAGAAGGGGGTTACCTGAGCAAGATGGTCGATGTAAGAGTAGTCGCAGACCAGAGCACCAGCTCACGCCTCATCAAGAAGCTGCTCGGAGACCACCCGCAGAGGCTCAAGATACTGGAGAACGAAGTTGAGAAGATTCAGCGCCTGATGAAGCTGGTAGAAAAGGAGAAGAGCAGACAGTTAGCGGCCATCGAGGATCTATACGACGAACTAATCAAAGCAAAGTCGAAGATAGCATCCGACCTAAAGATTGATCTCGACATCGAAGTAAATAAGAGGCTTGCAGAGCTCGATGAACTATCAGAAATGCAGATGGCGCTCAGAGAAAAGATCAGGTCACTGATAGAAACCACTGTATCTCAATTTGAAAAGACAGACTGGCTGGTACCGAACAGCCTGAATATATCGGAAGCCAGCATCATCCTCATCCCTATCTACATAGCCTACTGCCCTAGGCGGAAAAGAGAAGACATGTTCGTTATCTGCGCTCCTGGCTTTTTCTCACAAAGCCTGCCACCCACAGGTCGCGCCTATAAACTTGAAGATCGCTTTAGACCGATATCATACCAGAGTAAGGCGCTCTTTGAAGCATCATTATCCGCAAAGATTCGAAAGTCCAACAAAATCCAGAAGCAGATAGTACGGCTAGCCGTAGAGAAGGGCTCGTTCAGCTCTCTTGCCCCTGTTGCAATGAAGGGTTTGAAGATGGCTTATGATAAAGGGTGGGTGAGTCAAGGTGCATATCATGCGTTGGAAAACAAGCTCAAGCAAAGTATGCTAGTGAAGCCATTGCAGTCAACCTGAATGCTGGTTCTGTGAGGTCGCAATTTGACTTTGGTTAGTTTAGACAGATTTACCGATGTTTCTAGGAGTTTCAGTCGTCATCCTGTTCAGAGAGGATTGGACATCCGCGTAGTATGATAGGATCTTTTTGCCGGCTTCGGTAATCTCGTAGAACACACCTTTCTTAGTGACTACTTGTGAAAGTGCATCAGCATTTTCAAGTGTTTC
>JARPAQ010000046.1 GCA_029460375.1 Nitrososphaerota archaeon
AGCAGGGAGTCCTGGACCTGCGCTGCTACAGGATGTCCACTTGGTGGAGAAATTAGGACACTTCGATCGTGAGCGTATACCAGAACGAGTTGTGCATGCTAAGGGAGCAGGAGCATATGGGTATTTTGAGGTCACAAATGATGTGACGAAATATACCAAAGCAAAATTTCTCTCAGAAGTTGGAAAGCGCACGGAAGTCTTTGCACGGTTTTCTACGGTTGGAGGAGAAAAGGGATCGGCAGATACTGAGCGGGATCCTAGGGGATTCGCCGTAAAATTCTACACGGAAGATGGCAACTATGATTTGGTAGGTAATAACACCCCGGTGTTTTTCATCAGGGATCCATTGAAGTTCCCTGATTTCATACACACCCAAAAGCGTAACCCCCAGACTAATTTGAAGGATCCGGACATGTTCTGGGACTTCCTATCACTCACACCAGAATCAATTCACCAGGTCATCATCCTATTCTCCGACCGTGGTACGCCCATGGGATATCGCCACATGAACGGTTACAGTGGACATACCTTCAAGTGGTACAACGACAAGGGTGAGTATTTCTGGGTGAAGATTCACTTCAAGACTGAACAAGGTATCCAAAACTTCACCCGCGAGGAAGCCATCCGTATGTGTGGTCAGGATCCTGACTATGCTACTCGCGACTTACATCATTCGATCAAGGGGGGAGAATACCCCGTATGGAAGGTCTACGCTCAGATCATGACTCCTGAACAAGTCGAAAACTACCGCTTCAACTCTTTCGATATCACAAAGGTTTGGCCCCACGCTGATGCGCCGCTGAACCCGATTGGCCGTATGGTGCTAAACCGCAATCCAGAGAACTACTTTGCTGAGGTGGAGCAGTCCGCTTTCTCACCAGGTAACCTAGTGCCCGGGATAGCTCCATCACCAGACAAACTACTGCAAGGGCGCCTCTTCAGCTATCACGACACCCACCGCCACCGGCTAGGTCCAAACTACCACCTGCTCCCGGTGAATAAGGCAAAGGCTGCCACAGTGAGTACATACCAGCGGGACGGCTTCATGTACTTTGATGCCGAAGGAGAACCAAACTACTATCCAAATACATTTGGAGGCCCTAAACCTGATCCGAAAGCCGCGGAACCACGATTCACGGTCTCGGGCGAGGCTGCGCGCCATGCATACCCTACAGCCGACGATTTCGTTCAACCAAGAGAATTATACCGCAGAGTGATGACCGATGAGGATAGAAGTCACTTGGTCGGCAACATCATATCTCACTTGGGAAACGCCAAGAAACGCATCCAGTTGCGTCAGACAGCACTATTCTACAAAGTAGATCCGGAATACGGTCGCCGTGTAGCCGAAGGATTAGGGTTGACTGCAAAAGAGGTAGAACATCTAGCCAACATAACTCAGAAAGAAAGGGTCAAAGCGACTACCTAGACACACCTTCAGCACCAATCATCCTTGAAACTCCCAAATAGCGGCTTGATACCACTTTCGGGGAGAGTCTAATCAGAGATCCAGCAAATATAGACCAGAATAATATGTGACCCTCTTACTCATGAAAATAATATTGGGTTTGGGCCTACTAGTAAGCCTAAACCCAACTAGGATCAAGTCTTCTCTATGTTCGTATGCGGCAAATGCATTGGCGGTACCTTTAAGTTACGTAAATTTGTTTAAGAAAGGAGATAAAGGTATGGAACTTAATATGAAACAGGCATTCAGGTTAGCGGATCTAGTAGACTATCAAGAAGGGTCGGTGGTGAGCAAGACAATCGTTGAGAAAAAGACAGGAACTGTGACACTGTTCGCTTTTGACGAAAAGCAGGGATTGAGCGAACATACAGCGCCATTTGATGCTTTAGTCTATCTTCTTGATGGAGAAGCCGAAGTAGTAATCTCGGGTAAAGCCATTAAGTTGAAGGATGGTGAAATGGTCATAATGCCAGCTAATGAGCCACATGCCCTGAAAGCAGTACAGAGATTTAAGATGATTTTAACCATGATAAGGTCTTAGCGTGAAAGTCATCTAACCTGATTACTACTAATTTTCTTCCTAAAATTGGAGAAATGAAGATACGTTACCGTATTGTCACCGAACCAGAAGCCTCCAGCGGTTTAAAGACGAGTATTTAGTCGCGATTTCGGGCGCTCGAAAGATTAACTGCGCGCCTGAACTCTGATACGACCTCGTCAGGAGTCTGCTTCATATATTGGCTGCTTGCATCGTTTCCCTGTTCTGTTTGAGGGGCCTTCTTTCCTTGAAATGCTGCCGAACACACTTTTTTAGTATCCCTTTCTCAACTGCGTTAATAAGACGGCTATATCAAGTTTACTGTATAGAATCGAACGATTAGGTTAAAAACAACAGACAAACCGTATAGATCAGAAATATCTATAAAAATCCGTGGAAAATAATTGTGTAGAATAATAAATAAGGGAGGGAACCCAGTGGCTCACTGGGTTGAATATACTATCTTATCCTCTTCCGAGTCTGCGTTGCTATCTGGGGTGTCCGTAACCTCGTCTGAAGATGTTGTTTCAGCAATATCCGCTGATTCATCTTCAAAAGAAACTGAATCCTGAATCTCGGTGTTTTTAGCGTCATCTTCATCGTCGTCAGACGCAGTCACTTTATCGGCGGTAGCCTTAGTTTCTTCTACCAGCATATGGTCAGACACTTCGGTAACTTCTTCAGGTGTAGAGTAATCGATAGACTCCTGTTCCACGGGTGAGTCAGATACCTGCTCTTCTGTGGTTTGCACTTCGGCAGTAATTTCAGGAACTTGCGGTGTGTCAATTGTTGATTCTTCAACAGCCTGACTCTCTATACCTTCAGATACCTCGTCTGTAATTGATGGTGTTTCGGTGACATCTGGGTTCATGGGTGTGTCTTCGGCAGTTATAGTGCTGACTTCCTCACTGTCAGAGGCGCCTGCATCTACGTCCGCATCTACAGATATCTTTTCAATAAGTGAAGGCGTATTAACTACATCCGGGCTCACGGCTGGTTCTTCCATCGATACAGTATCAGGGGCTTCGCTGTCAGATATATCAGTAGATGCTATCTCTTCGTTGGGTATTGGCGCATCATGCTGAGCTGCAGTTATTACTTCAACTGGGGAGGAGTCATCAGAGGACACCGCTGGTTCTTCCGTTGATGCTTCAGATTCGTCTGTCACTTCAGCAACAGGCTCATTAGCTATCTCAGGGGTAGGTTCATCAGCCACTTTAGAGGTAGTTTCTTCGGTTCCGGCTTCTTCCACATTGAGACTTGGCTTGGGTGGCATAAGGTCATTGAGTACAGCAGAAATACCTGCGACTTCCTTTTCGTTGCACTGAAGTATTGTGTCTATGTATTCGCAAGTAGACTGGTATGTGGAGTCATCTATCTCGCCGATTCTGTGCTGGAGTTTCAGGTTTCCTAGGAAACCATCTACGATGCTATTCTCACTATTCAGGGCTGTAACTTTATCGTTTAGACCAGCTATAATATCGTCGCGGCTTTTGAAATCTATGTCGAACTGCTCCTTGTGACGGGACGCCAGCTGCTCATAGACGCTTTGTGTAATTTCTCCTTCGTTGTACAGTTCTTCAAGCGCCTGCATCTTCCTTTCGGCGAGTCCGCTTGTCTTCATGAATTTGTCTGCATCCAGCCTCCACTCAGAGATAAAAATGGGAGAGTCATCCTCAAAGAAGATTTGTTCACCATCAATCGTCTTGAAGCCGTTGCAACCTGTGTCTACGCC
>JARPAQ010000047.1 GCA_029460375.1 Nitrososphaerota archaeon
CAGCCTTGAATATCACGATTTAGTATATCAATCCTCACAACAATCATAACTCGGATAAGCCATATCTCAATAACGCATAGTCAAATAGTCAAATGCTCAAATGCTATATTATGAATATCGTTTATACTTAGGTTAAAAGACCTAACTCAACCTTAAGGGCCTATATCCATCAGAAAATTCAGTAGAATAAAGTACAACACCGGCGATATATATTTTGGTCACCCTAAAAATAATATATTAAAACGTTTTAATACCGAAATGAATCACTAACCCACTTAATATATGTACGCCGTATTCGTCACAGGGACAGCTGGATCCGGCAAATCTCTGCTAACATCTATCCTGAAGCCGTGGTACACGGATAAAGGTGCTTCTGCGATAGCGGTGAACTTAGACCCAGGTGCCTTCAGCCTCCCATATGCTCCTGATGTAGATGTAAGGGATCACATAGACCTCCAATCTATTATGGAGTCATATCAGCTCGGCCCGAACGGAGCGTTGATCTTCGCTTCAGATATGATTGCGACGAGGTTGTCTGAAATTCAGGATCAGGTTGATCTTCTCAATCCGGACTACGTTATATTTGACACACCGGGTCAGATGGAGCTCTTTGCGTATAGGCAGAGTGGCCCCTTCTTCGTTGAGAACTTTAAATGCGACTTACGAAGTACTATTTTTCTCTTTGACTCTACGCTTGTCTCGACAGCCACCAACTTCGTATCTATAGCTCTATTAGCTGCTTCCCTTCAACTGAGACTCAAAGCCCCCCAGATATCGGTTCTTTCAAAGCGAGACTTGGGTGGTGATCAGTGGAGGAAAATTATGGAGTGGTCTGCGGATATTCAGGCGCTAGAGGACGCATTGGCTGAAGGGAAGGATGGTACTGACTACCTTCTAAGTAGTAACATACTTCGAGACCTTGTCAGGGCAGGCTTCGAATATGAGCTGATACCATTATCGTCTGTAACGCAGGAAGGGATAATTGAGCTCTCCGCAACACTATCACGTATCTTCAAAGGAGGAGAAGAAGTAGAAGACTAGTTCACTCTCTCCCGGACAGATTACCAGATATAGTGAGACACGTTTACCGAAACTACTTTCCGGGGACGCCCTTCTCAGTTATCTCTCTCACTACGCCAGCAGCTATCGTAGTTCCCATGTCTCTCATAGCGAAACGCCCAAGCTCAGGGAACTCCTTGAACGTCTCAAGACATAAGGGTCTCAACGGCTGAATCTTGACCAGCGCAGCATCACCAGTCTTCACAGACTTCGGCTTCTCCTCAGTCGGCTGACCCGTCCTTGGATCAAGCTTCGAAATTATCTCGGTGATCGTACCTGCCACCTGGGCAGTATGAGCGTGAAGCACTGGAGTGTACCCTGCAGCCATGGCAGTCGGATGGTACACTATAATTATCTGGGCTATGAACTCCTTCGCTATACTCGGAGGATTATCCGGGGCACCTAGGACGTTTCCACGCCTTATGTCCTCCTTGGATAAGCCTCTTAGATTGAAACCTATATTGTCACCGGCTGAAGCACTACTCATAGGTGTATGGTGGGTCTCGATAGACTTTACCTCAGCAGTTGCACCACTGGGCATAACTATGACAGACTGACCTACCTTCATCTGGCCCGTCTCGATCCTCCCCACAGGGACCGTGCCTATTCCTGTAATCGTGAATACATCCTGAACAGGTAGTCTAAGAGGCTTATCAATAGGCAGAGATGGCAATATAAATTCATTAAGGGCTTCGTAGAGAGTCGGCCCGGTATACCACCCCATATTCTCCGACTTCTTGACTAGATTGTCCCCTTTCCAGCCTGATGCAGGGATAAAATGAATCTTGCTAGTGTTGTAACCGACGGTCTTTAACAGAGTTTCCACCTCAGCCTTCACTATGTCGTAACGATCTTTACTCCACTTCACAATTTGATCATCCATCTTATTGATCAGAACAACAAGTTGATCAACACCCAGAGTCTTAGCTAGAAACGCATGCTCCCTCGCCTGACCACCTGCACCAACTGCAACCTCAGACTCACCCTTCTTTGCAGAAACCACTAAGACCGAACAGTCTGCTTCAGACGCGCCTGTGATCATATTCTTTATGAAGTCACGGTGGCCGGGTGCATCTATTAGGGTGAAGAAGTATTTGTCGGTCTCGAACTTCTGGAAGGCAAGATCTATTGTAAGACCTCTTTCACGCTCATCCTTCAGGTTGTCTAGAACCCAAGCGTACTTCCATGAATCACCTTTGCCAGTCTTTTCAGACTCCTTCGCATATTCGTCGACAGTCCTCTGATCAACGACTCCTAAGTCGTACAGAAAGTGCCCCATGCTGGTTGACTTTCCATGATCTACATGACCCGTTACTATTAAGTTCATATGAGGCTTATCAGCCAATTATCAATTCACCTTTGCGCATCGAAAAGCGGTTAAATCATTATATAAGCAATTCGTTTTGATTTTTAGATATAGATTCTACCACTTTCTTGTGTCGCCCTCAAGCAGCCCGCTGCCGGTGTGGATCCGATCTATATGTTTCGATAGATCAGTTTTGCTCTTGAATCTAGATCCACAGTATGGACAGCCGATTTTAGCTTCAGACTCGTTACTCTTCAAACAAGATTAACCTCTAGCCCTCATACGGACTTGTAAGTTATTAAGTTGATCGCGCCCGCGGCTTTAACGTGAAGCCATAGCGATGCGTTCCTGCTCGTTCTTCTTCTTTACAGCATAACTGTTAGTATCGTTGTTGGCTGCAAGGACTATCTCTTCAGCCAGAGCTTCTTCTACACTGCGAGGGGCTGAGAAGGTCGCTTCACGCACACCTTCAGAAATGAACCTTAGCGCCAAGTCAACTCTTCTAAGAGGAGCTATATCTACAGAGACATGATATACAACCCCGCCGTACGCTATCCTCGTAGTATCTTCGTTCGGGGCAGTATTCTCGATAGCTTTGACAAGAACCTTCAAAGGGTTCTCCCCGGTTCTAAGATGAATAATATCTAGGGCTGTTTCAACGATATTTATGGCTCGAATCTTCTTTCCACCCATACGCCCAGTGTTCTTCGAGTGCTTCCTCCCGAAATGCATAATGCTGTTGGCAAGCCTTTCGACAATGTTCACACCGGCCTTCTGAAATTTTTGGTGCTCATGCCTACCCATGGACATCGGAATGACAGTAGGCTTCAGAGATATAGTCTTCTTTAACCCCGGATTAGTAACCTCTACTTCGCTAAGATCCCACTTTCTGAAGAGTAACATTTCCTTCTTTTCAAGAGTAGGTGTCATCGTCTAGGCTTCTCCTTCCGCCCATATACAAGTTCCTTTAACGATACGTCGTTGACCTTGAAGACCTTCCACCTTACACCAGGGAGGTCACCCATAGATCGCCCCATAGAGCCACCTATGCCTTCGACAAAAACCTCATCATGCTCATCTACATAGTTGAGTGCGCCATCCCAAGGTAGGAACGAAGTTATCTGTTTGCCGTTCTTGACTAGCTGAATCCTTACACATTTCCTGACCGCAGAGTTAGGCTGCTTAGCTTCAATTCCAACCTTCTCCAGAACTATGCCTCTTGCCTGAGGGGAACCTTCCAGAGGATCAGCTTTCGTGTCAAGCTTAAGGAGCCTACGTTTAAAATATTTGTCAGACCAGCGTAGCCTCAACCGTTTACGCTTGATCTGTCTAGCCGCGAACTCCCCTGTAGGTGACTTTTTCCCCAACTTGTTCACATCCTCTCGAAGAATTAGGCTTTAAAAGGTTGATGGTACAGCCATGATCTACGTTGAGGCCACTATGTGAATGTTAGATATCTGGAAGTAGCGTTTTGCCAGTAGACGCGCCTTTTCAGCGTTCTTACCGTTCCTTCCGACTACTGCACCCTTCCGCCTCTGATCAACCACAACTACAGCTATCTTACTACCGTCCACCTTCTCAGTCAACCTCACATTCGAAATGAACTTCGAATTCAAAGCGTTGATAATCATCTCTTTTGGAACATCAGAATACTCCACGAGCTCCACTGTTTTCCCTATCTGGTTCTGAATATTCTTGATAGATGCACCGTTCTTGCCTATAGCTAGACCCATTTCACCCTTGTTGATAACGAATATCACCCTCTCCATCTTATCATCGATAACACAGTCACGCGCCGTTGCGCCACTCACATTCTGAAATAGCGATATGAGGCCCAACTCATTAGAGGTCAGTTTGATTCGTTCCGGCATACCAGTATTCTCCACGTTTCACAATTCGCGTTGAATGGGTTCAGATGCTTGAATTTAAGTCTACTTATTTATCAAAGGGGTGATATCCATATCTCCTGTTGATCTCACCGAAACAACTGAGACTCTAAACGGTTTACCACAGAGCCGCCCTAACGCAACCGATGAGCCTGGGTACGCTATTGTCGGAACCGATGATCTTTTACAAGCCCTCTCTATTTTTGAGACTATCTCATCTTCAAGGGAGTCTGAATAGACCAGCATCTTCACGCTCTTCAGAGACTTCGTACCCTCTTTCAAACCGAGAGTGTACTTCCCAGTCTTTACTATGGTCTTCAAAGCCTTTTGCAGTAGTTTTTCATCCAGCTCAGTCATAGACTATCCCTTCATGAACACGTCTATCATACCCGTGCCAAGCGGTATGGGAAGACCCACTATTACATTCTCAGTCACGCCTTTTAGCCCCTCTATTTCGCCTCTGATAGCGGCGGCTGCGAGTGTAGGCACGGTTATCTCAAAGGCTGCTCTTGCGAGTACGCTGGCTTTGCTTCCAGCTATGCCGTGTCTTCCTATCTGCTGAATGTATCCTTTATGGGTCATAAGATCCGCCACCAGTATTATGTGGCGTACATCGACTTCAAGCCCCTGCTCCTCTAGGGTGCCTATGATCTCGTTCATCAGAGCCTGTCTAGCGGCTTCTATCCCTAACGTGGTTGCTATCTCGAATAAGTTATTCGTCGTTGTTCTGACTAGGTCGACCCCCTGTATCTTCAAGGTCTTAGGAAGGTTGGATCCCGAAGTCTGAATGAACCACTCCTTCCCTTCTTTCGTCACTGTAATCCTAATTATACCGGGGATGCCTTTAACCCTCATATTCAACACCTTATTTCTCATTGCGAATAACGTAGCCAGATCTGCACCCTCTAAGTTTACGAGCACCGTGTAGCTCTTTTCATCAAATTCTACTGTGCGTTTACCTGTCTTTACAACGGATGCTATATGTTTTATATCGGTCTTGCGCTCCTCCACTTTTTCCTTATTCAGGAAGAGCTTTATCCCCTGCTCATATTCTATCTCTGTGTAATCCACGAGGTTTGCGACCTTTGTGAAGAGGACCTCCCTAGCTACCTCAAGAGCCTTCTCCTTAGAAACTCGATATTCCTTATCTAAGTACACGTTCATAGCCGGAGTTGCGGGTGCCTTACGTGCATCAACAAGCTCTATCAATCTTGGCAACCCTAGTGTAACGTCCTGCTCCTTCACACCTGCGAAGTGGAATGTTCGAAGTGTCATCTGAGTACCCGGCTCGCCTATGGATTGAGCTGCAATTATACCGCTTGCTTCACCGGGTTCAACAGTAGCCTTGACAAGCTGCTCGCTGGTCTTCTTGACTATTTTTAAAATCGCTTTCTTTGGAAGAGGTGTCCCTTCAAACGCATCTTTCAATGCCTGAAGTAACTTGGGATTGAATTCCTTTGCATGCCTCTTCAACACAAGATCTGCATCGGCTTTCTCCTTCCCTCCTGCCCCGATGAGTGCTTCCGTATCGACGAGCCGCTGTACATTGACCGCTTTTCCGTGATCACTCTTAGCAGGATCTACACCATCTTCACCGTACAGGAACTGTATTAAGTTACCATCAGGATCTCTAACCGTCAAGTCGTACTCGACCTTGATATGCTCAAGGGCGTTGACCAGACGCCTCTGCATGTAACCGCTCTGCTGAGTCCTAACAGCGGTGTCTACCAGACCTTCACGTCCACCCATCGCGTGAAAGAAGAACTCGGTCGGTGACAGACCATCACGGTAGTTGGATCTTACAAACCCTTTAGAGTCCGGATTCTGGTCTCCCCGTTTGAAGTGGGTACTAGATCTATTTTGATATCCTTTCCGTATCCTCTCTCCTCTAACTGACTGCTGACCCAGTGCAGCGGTCATCTGACCAATATTCAGGCTCGACCCTCTTGCACCAGTTCGGGCCATAATCACTCCCGCGTTGTCCAAGGGGAAATTCCTATCAGCTATACGTCCTGCTTTGTCTCTAGCTTTTGCCAGTTCGTTTACTATCGAGTATTCCAAGATTTCTTCCGGCGAAAGTCCTCTAGCGAGAGGCAGCGTTCCCTCCTCATACTGCACTATAACCTCTTCTACATGCTTGTACGCCCTCTCCAGCTCGCCTGTTATACTGTTTCGCGCCTTGGTATCCAGCTCAAGTTCATTAAACCCGTATGAGAAACCATATCTTGTTATGAACGCCTTTAGCATCGATAATACAGAATTGAGGAATTCACGCGCATTATTTGTACCATAATCCTTGGCTATACGGTGAAGAATACTATCCGCCTCCTCAGCACCTATGGCCGCCCTATCGATTACACCTTGAATCATCTCTCCATTCTTTATCACAACATCCTTTTCAGTGTCACCCTTCTGACTCTGTTTCCACTTAGAGGACATAATATAGTTAAAGTCCTTCGGTAGACAGAGGGAGAATAGTTGACGTCCACTGTAAAGCTCAGTCGGCTTCTTCACTTTAGGTTTAGGAAGAGGTCCGGTGTAGCCTGCTGCTAGAGCGAGATCCGTAAATATATCCTTAGGTAGAAGTGTGTCTTCCTTTGTCAAAAGGTATGATGATGTAATGAAGTCTCTAATCGCGCCAATTATCGGGCCTCCGTATCTTGGTGATAATATCTGATCCTGAACCTTCATGAGGGTTATAGCCTCTGATATAGCTTCTTCACTCTGCGGTATGTGGAGGTTCATTTCATCTCCATCAAAGTCTGCATTATACGGCGGGCAGACAGCGGGGTGCAGCCTAAATGTCCTGTATGGTAGAACCCTCACGTAGTGCGCCATAACGGACATTCGGTGTAGTGAGGGTTGCCGGTTGAATAGCGCAATGTCTCCATCCATAAGATGCCTTTCAACTATGAAGCCTGGTGTTAAAGACTCTGCTAGTGCTTCTCTATCATTTACGTAGTCCAGCCTTATCTTGACGCCGTCCTGCCGTATGAGGTAGTTGGCGCCTGGATGTGTAAACGGGCCGTTGACTATCATCTTCTTTAGTAATTCAATATTCCACGGAGATACCTTTTCGGATACGGTGAGCTTCTTGGCTATTTCAAGCGGTACTCCTACTTCAGATATGTCAAGACAGGGGTCGGGTGATATGACAGTTCTGCTTGAGAAGTCTACCCTTTTACCAGACAGGCTTCCTCTGAATCTTCCTTCCTTTCCTTTCAGGCGTTGGCTTAGGGTCTTCAGCGGTCTACCTGATCTGTGGTGGGCTTGAGGTATGCCTGATACTTCATTGTCAAAGAATGTTGTAGCGTGGTACTGAAGTAGATCCACTAGATCCTGAACTATAAGCGGAGGTGTTCCAGACTCTTTGCTCTCCCTCACTCTCTGGTTGACCCTAAGAACATCAACGATCTTATGAGTTAAGTCGTCTTCTGATCTTATACCTGACTCAAGAGTTATGGAAGGCCTAACTGCAACAGGCGGGACAGGTAGAACTTGTAGGACGAACCACTCGGGTCTTGCAGATTCAGGGGCGTATCTCAGTAAACGCAGATCATCATCCGTCAACCTTTCCAGCCTCTCACGTATAGCAATGGGGAGCAGTCGGGTAGCCCCACCGTCCTCCGGTATCTCATGAAATATAGTGGGCTTGGTGAATTCGATATCATACTGTCCCTTCCCGCAATGGGGGCAGATCTTAATCTTCTTCGCCTTCAGAATTATCTCTTTGGCTGTATCTTCAGCTAGATTGGGGGTGAACGTGCTATGCTCTTTCAACTTGACCCGGTAGCCATCAATCTCCTCCTCAGTAAGAAGCAACCTACCGCAGGCTCGGCAGGTCGATATGAGAAGCTTATAGACATTGTTGACAAAGGCTATGTGAAGTACAGGTTCGGCGAGTTCAACGTGGCCGAAATGGCCGGGGCAACGAGTAGCGGTATTTCCACAGGTGCCGCACTTCTGACCTGGTTCAAGTGTTCCTAGACGGCTGTCCATAAGTCCTCCTTGAACGACCATTCCGTCTTCGTCATAAGTTTCAGGGGCCGTTATTTCTACAACAGAGTATTTTCTGATTTCACTGGGTGAGAATATCGCGAATGCTATGCCGCCGACTGCTTTGACAGATTCTTCGAAAACCAACTAATCACGTCTCCTATGTTATACCTTGGCCTTTATCCTTAACCTTGGGGTGATATTGAGGCTCATCATCTCTTGAAGAAGCAGCTTGAAGGCATACGCTACAACCACGGTGGATATCTTTGAGGGATCTCCACAGACTCTACAGACATACCTGTGCTGCTTTGCATCATAGTACGCTATTAACCCGCATCTTTCACAGATATGAAGCTCAGTTCGATCAGCCTCGTCTAGTAACCTATCTTTAAGAACCATCGAAGCACCATAGGCGATAAGGCAGTCACGCTCCATCTCACCGAACCTAAGGCCTCCTCCACGAGCTCTACCCTCGGTCGGTTGCTTGGTCAACATCTGAACCTGCCCTCTGGCTCTAGCGTGAATCTTATCTATAACCATGTGGTGAAGTTTCTGGTAGTACACAAGCCCTATGTACACATCTACCATGTAGCGTTTTCCAGTCATACCGTCGTACATCACTTCTCTACCTGTAGACTTGAACCCGTGTCTTTTGAGCTCCTCCTTCAGAGCCTCTGGATCTTCCCCGCCGAAGGCGGTTCCATCTACTGGTCTTCCTCTCAGAGCTGCAGCTTTACCCGCTATTGACTCTATGAATTGGCCTGCGGTCATTCGTGAAGGGAATGCGTGTGGGTTTATGATTATGTCTGGTACAATCCCTTCCTCAGTGTAGGGCATATTCTCCTGGTTAACGACGAGACCTATGATTCCTTTCTGACCGTGGCGTGAAGCGAACTTGTCACCTATCTCAGGTATACGCATATCTCTGACTCTTACTTTGTACTTACGCCCTCCTTCAACACTTTCGGTAACAAAGATAGCGTCCACTACACCTCGCTCAGACGGTCTTACAGCAGAAGATGTGTCCCGACGATATGGCCCCTTGACTTCGAACTCCCTATACTCCTCCATAAAACGTGGTGGACTGGTTCTCCCTATGACGACATCACCACCGCTTACAACAGATTCATGCATAACTACACCGTCAGGCTCGAGCAGACGATAGTACTTCTCTCCACGGTAACCTCTGATATTCGCCTCTGCAGAGGGTATCTCAAAGTTATCCTTCATACCTCCAGGATACTGCTTCGCCTGTCCCTCATACATCCTGTAAAAGAAAGATCTAGCCAACCCTCTTTCTATCGAAGACTTATTCATAACGATGGCGTCTTCAATATTGTACCCTTCATACGACAGAATGGCAACTACACAGTTTTGCCCGGTAGGCCGCTCATCCAGTCTAAGCAGGTTTGTTAGGCGTGTCGTGACAAGAGGCGACTGAGGATATATTAGAAGGTGTTCACGCACGAAGGTGTCAACCGGATAGGTTGGAGTGGAAAAACCGAGAGCTTGCTTCGCCATAGCTGACTCGTAGGTGTTTCTAGGGGACTGGTTATGTTCAGGATACGGTATAACAGAACCCGCAACACCAAGCATAGAAGGCGTGAAGACCTCCAGATGAGTATGCTCCTCATTCAAAGACTCGCGGCCTATGGCGATGTATGCATTCTCCTCTTCATTCGCATCGATGACTTCGATGATCCCTTCTAGCAATAGATCACGCCAACTCTTTTCACCTGCAATCACCTTCTCGATAATATCTTGAGTGAGCAGGGGCTTTCCGTTCTTGACTACTATAAGTGGTCGGATAACCCTACCTGCGCTGGTGGAGACATATATCCTGCTTGATGCTTTATCTACTCGTGGTGGAAAATAAGCGATTCCTACGTGCGGATGAATACCAGCTCTTCGCCTAACCTCCCTGAACTCAGAGACAAGGGTCTCGCCATCCTTGTGGTAACCTATGAACCAGCCGTCTGAAAAGACCTTACATTCATCAGCCGCACGATCTTCTCGCTTCTCACGTGTATCCATAACACCAAGCTCTGAAAGCCGTTCAATCACATCCTCCGCCGGCGCACTTACCGATATCATCGCCGATAGGGCAAGGTTCTTTACCAGTCCACAGTTGGAGCCTTCAGGAGTCTCAGTGGGGCATATCCTTCCGAAGTGGGTTGCGTGAAGGTCTCTGGCCTCGAAGTTAGGCTGGCTTCTGCTCAGAGGAGACTGAACTCTCCTAAGGTGACTGGTAGTAGAAAGAAAGTTAGTTCGATCTAAAAGCTGAGTTACACCGACCTTCCCCCTCCCCCAGTTGCCGGTCGCTATGGCGTTGCCTAGTTTGTCGGTTATGATTCCAGGTCTTATAGCTGCGCCTATAACGTTTATGCCTCTTCGCTGCCCTGTCCTTTCTAGCTGATATTTCATGTCTCGTGCCATATTCCTGAATGCTGTTCTGAAGAGATCCGCAATCATCTGGCCTGCGAACTTTATCATCTTGTTACCATAGTGATCCTTGTCGTCAGGCTCTATCCAGCCTAGCTTCAACTCAAAGAGCTTACCTGTTGCTTCTCCGAGGAACATTGCCTTATCAAACCTATTCTCAGGGCTCTTGCCAAGGTGAGGCAATAGACCCCAGTCCAAGACAGATGCTGCTTTTCGAACCCTAAACTCATCCGGCATACCGTGTGCTACCCTATTACCAATATACATCAAAGCGTCTTGAGCCGTAGGAGTCTCACTCGCCTTCTCGAACGAGACCTCAAGAAGATCCTGTAACTCAGGTCTAAGTGAAACAGCATCAGCTATCTCCTTATCGGTTTCAAGACCAAGAGTGCGCATTATTGTTACAAATGGTAGCTCCACCGGAGAGCTCGGTAGTTTTATGTTCACTCCACCATCCTGCTTTAACGATATCTCGAGCTTGGCTCGGTAACCCACGATGGAAGAGTAGATCCTCGACTTGAATGTGATAGTAGTCCCAGTCTTCTCTTTGTCTACAAGAACCTTGTTCGGGGACAGATCCTCAAGTCCCACTATAACCCTTTCAGATCCGTTGATTATGAAGTAGCCTCCAGGATCATTAGCGTCTTCACCCACCTCGATAAGCTGGCTTTCAGTAAGCCTGCTCAACGTGCATAGCTTGGACTTTACCATAACTGGCAGATCCCCTACATGCTGCCGCTGAGACTCTCTTGCAACTCCTCTCTCCTCCATAATCATATCTAGGTATATCGGTGCGCTATATCTCAGGTTACGAAGCCTAGCCTCCAGTGGGAGGATGTTGCTGACAGATCCATCAATCTCTACTACTCTAGGTTGCCCTAAGGTTAATTTGCCGAATTTTACTCGGTATGGGTTTCCAAGGGCCTCTATCTCAATTCCATTTATTTCGTCTATTATGTTCTGTAACCCTGATTCTATGAATTCGTTGTATGAGTTGAGGTGTTGGCGGGCTACCCCTTCGGTTTCAAGCATATTTTTGAGGACTACCCACGAGTCATATCTTTCTGTAGTTGCTTCCAAGATCTATCCCACCACTACAAACCTATAGTACATTGACTCGCCTGCTGTTTGGCTTTTTCTAGTAATCTTAATCATATCTCCTGGCTTGGCGCCGATCTCCCTTACGACCGGGTCAGATGCTAGGATTTGTGGAAATTGTTCAAGAGACGCGTTATATTTCCTAATTATTTTCTCTTTCTCCTCTCCACTTACAATTTCGTGTTTTGGCACATATATGTGTTCCGTAGGGTTAAGGGTTACCTTTTCTTCTTCTTTTTTCGGCATTTTCATCACTTATTTTTAAAGAGCAAGTCCCCTAACTATAGGGATTATCATACAATATCGGCAAGCTACCAAAGCATAGCATATTTAAGCCTTATGCAGCCCAACAGACCCTGCATATATTTCTTCTGATTTAGATGAAACTGTTTCTGCACTTAGTTAGTGATATGGGTTTAGTCTATATAATGAACGCAGTAAGCTAATGCGCAGGATGGTTGCCTTAAAGAGCGAAAGGTTGTATTTCGTTATAGCTCTGGCAGTTTTTATTCTAATAGCATCCTCAGCTGTATACTTTAGGTATAACACGGAGCCAATAGAGGGTACGATAACGGTGCCGGAGACAATAGGTGAATTCAAACTTGTA
>JARPAQ010000048.1 GCA_029460375.1 Nitrososphaerota archaeon
AGCCCGCTACTACTGATATGGCTTTGCTTGATTTGGGTTACTTTGTGATCGCGGCCTCTTCGGGGAATACTTTGATACCACCGTCATCTATCTCCATATGGTATAACTGAAGACTATGCTTCACTCCCCTCATCTTTAGTATCTGGAACGATCTGGTCATAACATCCCCTTTACGCTCATATCTAAGAACAACCGCACCTGGAGCTACAGCGAGCTCTATCGGTATGCCCGTGGCTTCAGCAAGATCTTCAATAAGCAGAAGCGATGTGCAGTCCATGTTTGAAAGAGCCTGTATCAATCCGAGAACTCCCTGCCTCACATAAAACCTATTTGCATACTGCATAGTAAGAACTGTCAGAGAGTCGAGGACAAGACGCTTAGCCTTAGCCTTGGTGATGTTCTGAACAACAAGTTGAAGAAGGTGACTGAAAGGGAGAAGCTCTCCTTTAAAGAGCCGCTCATTAGGCGCGATCAACCCATCTTTGCTCGCGATTACTGGTCTGGCATCGACGATTTTCAGAAGTCCCTTATTCTCGAGTTTGGCCAGATCCCACCCATGAGAAGCCAAGTTGTTCTCTCTTATCTCCTCTGGGCTTTCGGAAAGCGTTATGTAAATGCCAGGCTGTTCCTCATTCACCGCGCCTTCGTATAAGAATTGAAGAGAGAATGTGGTCTTACCACTCCCTGGACCGCCTTGTAGGATTATGCATCTGTGTTCAGGGAATCCTCCGTTCAGAAGGTTGTCCACACCCGGTACGCCGCTCGTTATTCTGGGTAGCATAGGTTCTGCTTTTACTGTTGTCTATATTAATATTATTGATTAGACGGAGCTTTTGTGGGGGCTGTTATCAGCTGTATAACCGAAAAGTTTATTTGTTAAACTGTTGATGTAATGGACTGATAAATGATGCGGGCTCATGGATTGTGGAATATACCGCGGTCTGATACTTCGTCTGAAGAACGTGGAGATGGTTCAATTGAAAACGCTTCGAAATGGGATACAATCAAAGAGGAACTCTACGAATTAGGTCTAACTACCAATGAGATCGAAATCTATATACTACTAGCAAGATCCGGTTTTAGAAAAGCAAGCGAGATATCGAGACTTCTAAACATACCCAAGACTGAGACATACGTGACTCTAACCAATCTGCAGAACAAAAGCATTGTGAGGGAAATATCAGGGAGACCGGTGAAGTTTGAAGCTCTACCCTTTGAAGAGACATTCAGAATGCTCATACATAAAAAGAAGACTGAGATAGAATCTACTGAAGGATCACTAAAACCGCTTCTTGATCTCTGGCAGTCACTACCGTCTAGAGCAATTGGCAGTACATCACCTCAACAGTTCCAGAAGCTAAAAGGGTTACATCGTGTCTACCATAAAGTTAAGGAGATGGCCCATAAGGCTACCAACGAAATCATCATAATGGCATCAGTTAAAGAATTGGCTCAGCTCGAAACATACGGTCTTATGGATGATATCCACTCCATAATAGAAAACGGTGTAGACGTCAGTATAATCACAGAACCGGACTGCAATATCGTAACACCCGATGACGGGCTCAACATAGTTGCCTGCTCCTCGATACAGGGTGACTTACCACACATGATCTTGATGGATAGAGAAGAGATGCTGGCTATAACTGATGAAGGTCCTGATTCGAAGGAGACTATGGCTATCTGGACAAACTGCTCTACACTTTGCGAGGCTATCCATCTGTTCTTCACATACGAATACTCCCATTAGACTACACCTAACCATCAAGGTGGTCTGCGTCTGAGATATCAGACGCACCTACCTAGTGGTTATTCTTTTCTGCAGTGCCAATCGGTATAGCTATTATAGCCATTTTGCTCAGTTCTACTAAGTAGCGTTTCCATTTTTGGACGCACTACGATATTTCCTATTACCAACCATTTTGAATACTCGATGTTCTTGGCGCGTACCCAAAAAACACGGAATCGAAGTGAAATTAGACACCGGCTGTATAAGCGACCCCGAGTTCAAATGCTTCTATCAGCATTCTTGACAGGAAAGCTGAATGAGATAAAACCATTTATCGACAGCGGAGGTATTCAACGCTTCCCTATAATTGAGAACCTTCTAGGAGCTTCACCCGCGGATATTAAGCCGCTTATAAACAGGTTGACCACTGAAAGAGTTCTCCTTAAGAAGCCTTACCAACGTGTCATGTGCTGTCCTCACTGTGAAGATTCATCAAATGTGTTCGTACGCCATCTATGCCCAATATGCAGATCTAATGACCTAACAGTTGAGAAGACCATTCGGCATCTCGCTTGCGGAAACGAGGTTAGAATCAACGCTTCTACCAGTGTTGAAAAGGCTCTATGTGAGAAGTGTCTCACACCGATAGTCAGTGATGGAGACTACACATTCCTTGGAACAACGCTCTTCTGTAATGATTGCGGCGCAGTAAATGTAGAGATTATACAGACATACTTCTGTTCTGTTTGTGACTCAGAGTTTTCTCTTTCAAATGCCACTTATCTTGATATGTACTCATATAAACTCAACAAACGCCTCATACCTGAGATACAGCAGCACATCATCCTCCCGTTACTCATGAAGGTGCTTTCAGACACTGGGTTTATGGTCCAGACACCCGGGTACTTTATTGGTGCTTCAGGGTCTACCTATAACTTCAGTCTAATCGCCAGCAGAGGCGAGACGATGGTGGCATTTGATATAGTTCAATCGGACAGGAAGATAGGTGTTCAATCTATACTTCCCACCATCTTCAAACTGGCCGAGCAGAGATCAATCCAAGCGTTTCTCATAGCGATACCAGAGCTGGATACGGAAGCCAAAGAATCGGCTGAAGCAGGCGGCATAATCTGCGTAGAGGGAACGGTGTCTGATATCTTGGCAAACGGTGCTAAGAAGATTTGTAGCTACATGACCAAATTGAAACATCTGAATGGTCGTATTCGAGTTAGAAGGTGACAACATATGGCCAAGCGGCGGTTGCTCTCTGTAAACAAGATAGGGCATGATAAAGATATCTTCCGGCACAAAACAGAGATGGGTAAAACGAAGGTTAGGATGACAACTTTAAAGCTACGTGAGCAAAAAAGAGCTCCTCTCGCATCAAAGTATGACATAGCCAAATACGATATGCGCCAAGGGTATCAGTTTCCGAGCGAACTGAATCAACTCATACCTTCAAACACACCTGAATATGTCGATATGGAGAACAAATACGTAGAACGAATCATGCGAGCTATCTACCACTTCAAGCAGTGTGCTCTAGTAGGTCCCAGCGGAACAGGTAAGACTCACATAGTGTACCTCGTAGCGGAACTCGCCGGTTTACCGATGTGGGAGATAAACTGTGGGTTACAGACCTCTGTATACGACCTATTCGGGAGATACATCGGGCTTGGAAAGGGTAACTGGATAGATGGCCAGATAGTTTCCTGGTGCAGGCAAGGCGGTATCCTATACCTCGACGAAGCGAATATGATGCGGCAGGATGTTGCAACACGGCTCAACCCGATACTTGACACAAGGGGGCATCTTGTTCTGAATGAAAAGGATAACGAGATAATCCCTAGACATCCACAAGGCTACCTAATTGCGAGTATGAACCCTTTTTCAGCAGAGTTTGCAGGCACTAAACCCTTGAATGCAGCCTTCAGACGAAGGCTGACGGTCTGGATAAACTTCGACTATCTGAGCGTAGGTGAGAAAATAGCTCAACGTGAAATAGATCTCGTGGTAACGAAGGGAAAGGTCGACGAACAGACAGCTACTCGAATCGTTAAAGTAGGCGCCGAGCTAAGACGTCAATACAAATCTGGCGATCTACCTTATGGGCCCTCTATAGGTGACTTGGTGAACTGGGCTGTCCTCTCCTCAGAAGGGATCCCTTCGCCTCAGGCTGCAGAAGAAACGATAATATCCATGACGAGTGATAATGAAGAACTTCAAGAGGTCGTGCGTAGAGTGATCACAGGCGTCTTCACTTCCCTCTAAATACATAATTCAAACTGGCGAGGTTAAAGACCACGAGCTTTCTAGAATCCGCTTGGACACGCCACACCCAAATAGTCGGGAGGAGATCTGCAGAAGATTCTCTAGTAACCTCCCTGACACAGAAGTATCCGATTATAAATCAAAATGGACGTAAGCCGCTTCTAATCGTACCTGAGCCCAAGAAGACAGAGAATGGGTTATGGACTTTTGAAGGAATGCTCTTCCGAAATGACGCCAGCGGTAAAGATTCTCTCTGGCGCCAATTCCTAGCATCAGTCGATCACCTAATCCTTCACTCCGCTCTCTCAAATTACCCCTGCTACTCAGAATGGTCAAGTCATAAAGATACTAACCTCGCAGTCTTTTCATCCAGTCTTGTCGAGGATGCTCATATCGAGTCATACGCTTCAAGCGCCTTGCCTGAAGTATTTGCTACACAAGCTTATGCTAACACTTTGGCTTACCTAATGCTGAAGAAGCCAGCATATATCCTGAACGAATCCATGAAGGCTCAAACTGCTCTTTTCATGAAGATTATTTCCGGAC
>JARPAQ010000049.1 GCA_029460375.1 Nitrososphaerota archaeon
AGAGGTGTAATCTGAAAGGCTTAGGCCGATCAGTTCAGCCTGCTGCTTCCAATCGCTCAAGGTGTCAGAATAATATTCATCTATGGTGGCGTAAAGACTATACGTGGCGTTAAACACCTCTAATTTCAGATAGTGTTAAGATCATCTATATTGGAAATCAAAATGGATTTTATAATTATTCATTGCTTATGCACAA
The DNA here is from genome assembly GCA_029460375.1 of Nitrososphaerota archaeon. Lineage (GTDB taxonomy): Archaea > Thermoproteota > Nitrososphaeria > Nitrososphaerales > JACPRH01 > JARPAQ01. The sequence continues at coordinate 197 of JARPAQ010000049.1, forward strand.
TCGGGAAAATATATACGGCGATGAATGTAAGGAGTTCCTATGAACTGGCGCCGAATAATGGGAAAGGATAGCGGGTTCGTTCTATATAGTTTTGGGACTACTTTATCTCTTCATCTTTTCGACAGCGATCGGTCGAATCATCTTTGAAGGCGCAGAGGGCCTTCTACCTACATTCCACGTAAGTTCAACTGGCTACTCCTTCTCCACGGGTCAGCTTCCCACCCTAATCCAGATAGTTCTCTTTATCCCTGCTGGAATTATGCTCGTTTGGAAACTGAGGCGGTGGGCCGCCATCCTTGGGATCATAGGTACTTTGGTGTTGCCGCTGACATCTCTTACCCTTCAAGTGCTTGTCTCTGCGTATGGCGGACCTCCTATAACTGAACTAATCGGCGTAGAATAGATTGTTTTTGGTGTAGGATTGTTTGTTGGTCTTCCTGTTTTAGGTACTGTTTTTGCTTGGAGAATTTTGCAGTAATTTAGGCCTGATAGTCTGCTTTAGGTCTTTACACGCTCTTGGCTCTTCGTATCTTCTCTACGGCTTCATACATCTTGTCTTCAGGAGTAACGAGGCCCTTCTTTAGCGCCTTCTCCCAGTATATAATGATGAATTTGCGTTTCTTGGAGTATTCAGAATATAGACCTTTGCGCTCGACTTCGAGTATATCATCTAGGTACTGTTTCAGGGTTCTTGTGTCCCTGTCAACTACTTCTGAGCTTAACATTTTGTCCGTCGAGCCTATTATTATTAAGAGATTTTGCAATATATAATATTTGCCACGTTTTTTTGATCGAGTTAAAAAATTAATAATCTAAATACATTCACCCTTAAAGTATAAAGATTATATATCCACATTGACTATAGCGAATAGTTCGAGGAAGAAATAAGATGAAAGTAGATACTAGAAAACTACAGCAAGTAGGCCACTCAACACTTATGATATCATTACCAAAAGAATGGGTAAGGGCAACTGCGCTGTCCCAAGGAGATACCCTAACAATTCAACAGAATGACGACGGAACTCTCCAAATTCTACCTACTGGGATATCCGAAAAGAAGGAGATAATAAAATGCATAGTAGACGCTGACAAAATCGAAGGCCGAAGACTTATCACAAGAATAATAACCGGTATCTATATCATCGGGCATGAGACACTTGAAATAGCATCCAAAAAAGGATTCGAAACTGAGCAGCTGGCGGAGATACGCCAAATAATTCAACGTCTAACAGGTATGAGCATTGTTGAACAGGATATGAACCATGTCGTGATAAAGAACTTTGTAGATCCAACCAGATTCCCTACAAACGGGTTGCTCAGAAGGATATACATAATCACATCTTGGATGCAAGAGGCATCTATGCAGGCTTTGAAGGAACGTCGTAAGAACCTTGCGAATGAAGTTATTCATATGGAGAACGAGGTTGACCGTATTTACTGGCTTGTTGTAAGGCAGCTGTTGCTTGCAGTGAAGGATAAGGCTGTTGAGAAGAAGATAGGCATAGAATCTCCTTTAAACATAGTAGGCGATCGAACCATCGTAAAGGTTCTTGAGAAGATAGGTGATCTTTCAGAAGATATAGCCAATGAGGTCATTACAATTCTGGATAGTGATTACCCGCTTGAGACCCCCATCATTACAGAGCTGGATAAACTTTTCAAACTCATTCACGATGTATATGACGAATCTACAAAGGCGTTCTTCGCAACTGATCTCAATAAGGCCAACGACGCACTTGAGAAGGTTGGAGCTATCAAGCTGGAGCAGAAGAAGGTGACTGATTCTATCCTGACCGCCTTTACGCGCAGTCTGGAGAAGAAGGGCCCAATCGTTTCTGAGAAGGTTGACACCTATCTGTCTTTAAGAGCTATTCTATGGAACTTTGCCCAGATAGCTGGATACTGCGGTACCATTTCCGAGATAACCATAAACAGGGCGCTTGAAAAACCTAGTGCCATATGCAGATTCGAGCGTTTATCATCCTCTGAAGTAGATTAAACCCACTCGCACTTGGATGCTAGAAGTCGGACTTGCTATCAAGAATGTTTATAGATTAACCTAGACCTAGGTTAACTGTAGGTTGAAGAAGATCGGTCTATTCGGCATCATACTGGCCATATCATTCGTAGGCTTCGCTATATCTCTCTACACTTTGAGCGTAACCTTTCAGGCTCAATCGACCAGCAACTTCATGTCTGATATGATGCGTAATATGATGGGCGGGATGGAAGGCATGGATGTCTTAGAGCCTGTTGAAGTTCCGGTTTATCTCTGGATTCTACCTTCTATTTTTGTGGGCTTGTTGATTCTGGGTGTAAGTGGGCTGGTCTATTTCCTTATGGTTCCGGAGATAAGGCTGTCGTCTAAATCTTTAGCTGAGCCGGCTGCGCGTACTTCTGCACCTGCTTTCGGGGGAGAGAAGGTCTCTACATTATTGAAGACTATGAAGCCCGATGAGAAGAAGGTCTTCGAGGTTTTAGCTTCACACGATGGTAAGTATCTTCAGAAGCATATTTCGAAGGAGACTGATCTCAGCCGGCTTAAGACTCATAGGATAATCGCTAGGTTTGCTGAGCGAGGTATAGTTACCGTAAGACCCTACGGCAATACGAATGAAGTCGCTCTATCAAGCTGGTTAACATCTGGAGAATAAAAAGAAGAAGGAAGAGGAGAAGCTGGTTCGGCTTCTCTGATAGCTCTACTCCACTACTATGATTCTTCCTTCCATGTATGGGTGCGGGTCACAGTGGTAGATGTATTCTCCTGGCTCTGTGAAGGTGTAGTTGAAACTCTCCATATGACCTAGCATCGGAGATTCTAACGCTTCATCTTCATGGTTATGTCCGTCTTCATCGTGGGTTCCTGCTTCTACGTTGTGTCCTACGAAGTCCATGTTAGTCCATGTTACTGTTGTGCCGACCTTTATTGTCAGGTTCTGGGGGTGGAAGTTGTAGTTGCCGATTATCACCTGAGCGTAGTCCGACTGCGTTGCGTCTACGTTGTTATCCCAGCCTTCGACGCAGGGCATACTCCAACCTTCCTCTAAATTACCAGCCCCTCCGAAGCCACCCATCATACCTCCCATCATGCCGCCCATCATTCCGGGGCCACCTCTGTATTGGGGTGAGTCTTGGCTAGGCGCACCTCTATTATATTGATCATTGTATCCCTGCATCATACCACCGCCCATCATACCTCCCATGCCAACGCCTGGTTGGCCGCCGGATGCGTATCCATTAAACAGATATGCTGCTGGTGTGAACATGTTTGCGTATGCTGTTGCTGACGTAACAGCTATCAGTGCTGTGACCGATACCGCGATTATTACGAGTTCTTTCGTCTTCATCTTGTTTTCCTCACCCTGTACTAGATTTGAAACAGAACTTGATAGTTTGGTGAAACAGATCTGAAACAGTTTTGAAACGATTAGATAAAATTAGACTGTTATCGTGTCTTTGGTTGAGATGCTTTTCGAGGCTTGAGACTCTATCTAAACCTAAGAAACACCGAGTCTTGGTTCAACCATCATCAGGACTTGGCGATCACATAAGATGATGTTCTGTACGTCGATTCGCTGTCAACATCCTTCACATTAACGATTAACATGTAGGATGACCCAGCTTCAATTCCGGTTGCAGTGCACCTCATGGACGCAGAATCTCCTGGCTCCATGCCCTTTGGAAGTCTCCTGCAACTTAGTGATCCTTCGCTAATCTGGACAGATTCAACATCCAATTTTATAACGCCGTCATTCATAATATTCGCAGAAAGTCTTCCTCCGGCAAGACTTACATCGCTCAAACTGACATGGAGGCTTTGAGATTGATCTAAGCTCCTAGACTGAGCTGAGTAGAACGCCATAATTGCTATAACAACTACCATAGCTGCAAACAAAATTAAAGTTCTTAGTTTTATCCTCTTTGTCGGCTTGACTTCATACAATTCATCATCCATGGCATTGGTAATGTCCTCACACTGCAAATATAACTATTTCGGGTTTGAACTTACTAGTAAGGCCCATCATAGTTGAACCAGCGAACATACCTCCATTCCAAAAAGATGACCCATAGATTGTGGCGGAGACCAGATATACAGCAGCGATGGCGTGTAAAGCAGGACCTATCACAGAGAGTGTAAAAGCTGCTATTGGGCGCGCCTCATACTCCGCCAACTTCTTCACCTTCCAGCAATCTTCGCGAGCTCCTCAGTCTCCTTGAGCTGCTCGAGGAGAACCTGCCTCAAGATCCGAGGCAAAGACAGCATGAAGACCTGTCCTACATCCTCGATGCAGGACCTTCTGGGAATCGTGGAGAAATCCGATAGGGTTCTAACATTCTCCTAGACCGGTATTTTAGTCGTCTTTAGGTTTGATTGGGCGGCCGCTAGTTTGGCTATGGGTATACGGTATGGTGAGCAGCTGACGTATGTCAACCCGATGTTGTGGCATATCTCTATCGACACTGGGTCTCCACCGTGTTCTCCGCATATCCCTACCTCCAAGTCTTTTCTTGTGCTTCTTCCTTTTGTAATGCCTATCTGCATCAGTTCTGCTACGCCGTTCTTATCTATGGTCTGGAAGGGGTTCTGATCGATTATGCCCCTCTCTTCATAAAAGGGTAGGAACTTGTTCTCCGCGTCTTCTCTGCTGAAGCTGAAGGTTGCCTGTGTAAGGTCATTGGTTCCGAAGCTGAAGAACTCAGCGATTTCCGCGATTTCATCGGCTGTTACACAGGCTCTTACAACTTCTATCATGGTGCCGAATTTTATATCGAGCTTCACGCCCTCCTTTTCCTCCACTTCACCCCGCACCTTCTTGAACAGATCCTGTATATTCACCAATTCCTGTTTTAAAGCAAGCTGCGGTATCATAATCTGCGGCTTAGCATTCACTCCCTCTTTCACCAGCTCCGCTGACGCTTCGCATATCGCCTTTAGCTGAGACTCATATATCTCAGGGTGTGTTACACCAACCCTTACTCCCCTATGCCCCAACATAGGATTGACTTCCGCTAACGCTCTGGCTTTGCTCAACACCCTCTCCTTCTCCCGTATCTCTGAATCAGGTGCTCCAGACTCCTTCAGATTCCTAACCTCTTCGACCAGTTCTTCTATATTGGGTAGAAACTCATGTAGAGGAGCGTCAAGCAGCCTTATCGTGACGGGGTAGCCCTCCATGGCTGTAAGTATCTCCTTAAAGTCCTGCTTCTGCACAGGTGTAAGCTTGTCAAGATAGATTCTTCGCTCATCTTCACTATCAGCAAGTATCATAGAAACCATGATGGGAAGCCTATCTGTCGCGTTGAACATCCTTTCCGTCCTGCATAACCCTACACCTTCAGCACCCAGACTCCTCGCCAACTTAGCGTTTTCAGGCGTATCAGCATTAGCCCTTACACCGAGCCTCCTCACCTCATCAGCCCACTTCAAGATATCAGCCATCTCAGGAGTCGGCTCAGGCTCCACCGTCGGAACCTCACCCAAAAAGACTTCACCCGTAGTACCATCTATAGTGATAAAGTCCTCCTCCTTCACAACGACATTGCCAACAGAAAACTGACGGTTGACCATATCTATCTTGATCTCAGCAGCACCTGCAACACAAGGCTTGCCTATCCCTCTAGCCACTACCGCCGCATGGCTGGTCTTTCCTCCACGGCTTGTAAGTATCCCTTGAGAAGCGAAGAAACCATGAACATCCTCAGGCCTAGTCTCTTCTCTAACCAGTATAACCTTCTCCCCAGCTTTCTTCCTCTCTTCAGCCGTGTCAGCATCAAATATCGCCTTGCCACTCGCCGCTCCGGGAGATGCACCCAGACCTTTCGCCTTCGCATCAACCTGCACAGTAGGATCTATTCTCCTATGAAGCATCTGTTCAAGAGTATCTGGCGTCACCTTGATCAACGCCTCTTCCTTTGTGATCAGCCCTTCCTTCGCCATGTCCACCATAACTCTGACTCGAGCCACCGCGTTCATCTTGGCATTCCTAGTCTGCAGTAGGTAGAGCTTACCCCTCTCTATGGTGAACTCGACATCCTGCGGATACTTGTAGTACTTCTCGAGCTTTTCAGTAAGACCTAGGAGTTCACTGTACGTCCCCGACAGCTCCTTCTCCATCTCATGCACCGGGCTTGGAGTCCTTATTCCCGCTACTACATCCTCTCCTTGCGCATTCAGCAGGTACTCTCCGTACAGGGTCTTCTCACCTGTTCCCGGGTCACGTGTAAATACTACACCTGTGCCGCTGTCACTACCCATATTCCCGAAGACCATAGTGACAACATTCACGGCTGTTCCGTTAGCTATATCTGGACCAATTTTGAATTCACGCCTGTAGTCTACACACCGCTTAGTGTTCCAGCTCTCAAATACAGCTGCTACTGCACGGTTCAACTGATCATACGGGTCGTCTGGAAACGGCTCCCCTGTTTCGTTTTGGCATATCTCTTTGAACTTCTCAACAGTCGCCTTCAAATCCTCCGCTGTAGCCATCTTCTCATCAAACATCTTGGGAAACTTTTCATCATTTACACGCAGCACAACCTTGCCGAAGAGCTGAATGAACCTTCGGTACGCATCATACGCAAACCGAGAATCACCAGTCTGATCAATCAACCCTTGAACAGTCTTATCGTTCAACCCAACATTAAGAACAGTATCCATCATACCCGGCATAGATACCGCTGAACCTGATCTCACAGACACCAGCAGCGGGTTCTTCGGGTCTCCGAAGCCGCGTCTAGTCTTGTTTTCAAGTATGGTCATTGCCTTTCGGATGTCTCGCAGTAGATCTTCAGACAGTCTTTTATTATCCTCAAAATATATCGTGCATTCTCGTGTCGTTATGGTGAAACCCGATGGTACAGGCAGTCCGAGCTGGGTCATCTTCGCTAATCCAGCGCCTTTTCCGCCTAGAATTTGCTTATTGTCGCTATCTCCTTTCTCGAAGAAGAATATGCCGGAGGTAATAGCTTCGCTCATACAACGCCCCTACCTACGGGGACAAAACATAACCCTCATATAAATAAGGCGATTCTCTATCTCATGAGTCTAAACAGTGTGTATGATGGTGAGAAGGTGGCTGTAGAATCGGGTAGACACAGAGATCTACGTACCGCGATGATGATACTGGCTTCTGTTCTGCTGGTGCTGATTTCTCTATTCCTTCTGGAGCCTCAGGTAGCTGTGGATGAAGATGCTACATACGAATCTCTTGTCAAGCGCCTCTTCGATGAAGTGTTGGAAGGGGTGGAGGATATGAGGGGTCTGCCGCAGCCTGAGAGCACGGAGCTGAAGATAGTATCTATCCAGTATTTCAGAGATAAGGCGAAGGAGCAGGTTCGAAAAGAAAGTGAAAAGATAAGCCTTGAAGATATAGTATACCGAGCACTCTTCATGATACCGCAGGAATACAGCATAGGTGAGGCCAGAGTGGAGCAGGCTAGTGCGGTACGCTCCGCCGTCGCGGGGAACAGGCTCTACATAGTGAAAGAAAACTTCGATCCTCAAGACACCAAGGCCGCCAGACGAACCCTAGCTCACGAGATCACCCACATACTCCAGAGTGAAAACTTTAGGAATCCGAAAATAACCACGTCTGATCAGAGGCAGGCCTGGATAGCTCTTGTAGAAGGGGACGCCGACTTCACAGCCGACACATACATGGCCAGATCAGGGTTATTCTCATTTACATTTAGAGAGGCTGTGCCCGGAAGTCTGGACAGGATTAAGTTTTTCCCCTACCAATATGGGTCAGGATTTATCTCGGCATTATTCAGGGAGGGTGGCTGGAGCCTAATTAACTCCGCGTATCAAAACCTCCCAAGGTCGACCGAAGAGGTGCTTCACCCCGAAGTTTTCTTGGCAGGTGGATCCTTCATAGATGTCGAGGCTCTAACTCCTGCGTCGAACGGATTTGAGGCGGTTTTTACCGACACCTTTGGCGAGCACTTTATCCGTATAATGCTTGAAAACGGTGCGTCCAGTAATGAAGCTGCTGCGGCTGCAGCAGGGTGGGGAGGCGATAATGTTACTCTCTTCAACAGAGGTGAAAGTTACCTGGTGACTTGGCGAATAAATTGGGATACCGATGAGGATGCCTCTGAATTCTTTGAGGTCTTCGACTTTATGGTTGTGAAGATGGGTGGTGAAGAGGTTGAGCCCGGTCTATATAGTCTTCAAGGGCACCATATTACCTTCAAAAAGCACGGCGGAGTGACGGAGATAGTCAGCTCGACGGATAAACCGTGGATTCTATCGGTCATGAAGCTGATGAATCCGTAGATTCAGACAACGTTGACTCTCGATATCGGCCATGTATTCTTCGCTTCAAAACATTTAAGGTTCGCTGGAATGCGTGAAGTTTCATGGCGAAGAATCGCTACGAGATCCATCTGGTTTCACATACTCATTGGGATCGAGAGCGGTATCGCACATTTCAAGAAACGAAAGTCAGATTGATAAGGCTCATCGATAAACTCCTCAGGATCCTAGATTCAAGTCGAAAAAAATAGACCATTTTGAGGGGGAGCTGCGAGCCGCAAATTATGCTTTATGGAGTTATCTCTACCCGAACAGTTTCTTCACAGATCCAGATTTCTGAAAGAGACCTTAAGAACCTAGTTAAAATGTATGGTCTATATATTGTAAAACCAAGGTAGATATGTATAGGATTAGGATACTGCAGACTATAGGAGAGGTAGAAATTGAATAGTTTAGAAGAAATAGCTTACTTCAATTGGGCTGGACTCGGACCTGCCCTTCCGGAGGTTCGTGCCGCAATGGCTGCTATCGAGTTTGAATTTGAACGAAGGGGATGGTTATCGCAAGAAGGTTTAGCTTTCTTCGATGAACAACTATGGAAATGCCGTAGGGCCGTAGGAGAGATGCTTGGAGTCACGGATGAGAAGACAATTGCTTTAACTCAAAATACTTCTGAAGCAATCAATATAGTTCTTCAAGGATTAAAAAAACATCTGAAACTAGTAATAACCACAGATCAAGAACATCCTTCAGCCGAACTGTCTTTGAAGCTTCTTGCTGACGATGGCGTTAATGTGAAGATCGTTCCTTTCACTAACACGGAGACCTATGTCGAATGTCTAAAAAAGGAAGTGGAATCAGAACATGGATTGATATTTCTCAGTCATGTTTCTTATAAAAACGGTGCAGAACTACCAATTCAAGAGGTTGCCAAACTTGCGCACGAAAAAGGGTGGAAAGTTTTCGTCGATGGAGCACAAGCAGTAGGACAATTAAGCGTACGAGTCCATGATCTCGGAGTCGACTTCTACGCTTTTTCTGGACACAAGTGGTTATTTGGACCAATGGGAACAGGTGCACTTTGGATTAAACGAGACATCATCCCTACAATACACTCCATACAAGCCGGGTGGAGATCGAAAGGGTCATCTGACGACGCTTCGAGATTCGAGATCGGCACAACAAACATCGCTCTAGCCGCAGGTCTTACTGAGGCTGCCCGTCTTGCAAACCCCAATGAGCTGGCCCGTCGGAGCAAAATAAGCCGAGATCTGAAATCCCGGATCTACCAGTATTTGTCGGGGCATCGAGAAATCAAGATTCTTTCGCACAGTGAAAGTCCTACCGGCATTCTTTCATTTCAGCGTCTTGGAGCTGACCACTTAAAACTTGCGAAGCGTGCTTTCGCCGAGTACAGTGTTGTTATCAAACCAATTGTCCCCCCTGAGTTTCCCGAATCTTTGCGAGTGTCTTTTAGCTTTCTGAATACAATATCTGAAATCGATCGGTTGACAAAATGTCTCCATGATATCTTTTTTAATGATTTCTAAAATCTTTAACATCCTCGAGTATCCTAACTGGTAGGCATTACTCTGTGATGAGGCAGAACATTATTTCAATCAAAAGCTTGAAGATCAACTGTCTGTACTCATCAAATAGGCGAACTAGTCAGACCACAGCATCACAGAAACCAGACTTTTCTAATGTTGCCTAAGACCTTGTTAAAGACTCG